>NZ_VTPS01000017.1 GCF_008274215.1 Calorimonas adulescens
TATAACTTTTCGTAATTTAATCCCTCCAATATTAGGCTAAGCAGTCTTACTGAATCATCCTCTGGTATCAACATTTCTAAATTTAATGGTAAAACTAATTGAAAGCTCCCATTAAATTCGGTATAATCTTTGGTGTATAGTTTAGTGTTTTTCATGACTTAATTATACAGCTTATACGGGTACTTCGGTACCCGTATTTGCTTTTACGCAATAAAAAAAAGCGCTGTTGCACAATGAACTATTTAGTCCATTGTGCAACAGCCCCTCTTTTTAGACATGTTCTGGACCTGCTCTTGGGGATTATTATCACATCCAGTCTTCCCTTACCGGACTTCCTGTTGGATAACACTAAAAAGGTAACTGTTATCCTCATCTATTATTTCCTCTTATAGTTTTTCCTTTACCAGTTCTATTATCTTATTCCTGACCTCTCGGAATTTGTCCATAATCTCTTCCTCTGTCCCTGTAGCCCTGGCAGGGTCTGGAAGCGGCCAGTGTTCCCTCTTTATATGGGGAGGGGTAACCGGGCAGGCCTCCTCTGCCTCGCCGCATAAGGTGACTACTATGTCCATGGAGTTTAATAGGTGGTTTTCTATGAGCTTGGAATACTGGGATGATATATCTATACCGATTTCTTTCAGGACCTCTATGGCCCTGGGGTTTACATGGGTGGGCTCCATACCGGCACTGAAGACCTCATATTCGTCTCCCTTTAGTGTCTTAGCTATACCTTCAGCCATCTGACTGCGGCAGGAGTTGTTTATACATAAAAACATTATTCTTTTCTTTGGCACTAGCATCTCTCCTTCCTACCTCCAATTATAACTTAAAAAGGGGTTTAAATTATAGTCCATTTGTGTTAAATTTGTGTTAAGAGACGAGGGGTGATTATGAAGATAAGGTTGGCCATAATCTTCATTATAGTTTTTGTGATAGTTTTTGTGGTTCTTTTGATTATTAATATAGGTTTTACTACAACGACTACAGGGGGAGAGGGAATGAGCAATCTGCCGGATGTAACAGAGGGAATGTTAGATGCTAATTTCTGGATATCAAGGCTTGATGATGCCGATAAGATTATTATGACACCGGATGAGATAGAGGAGTATAACGGCAGGATAGATGAATCGGTGAATGAGGTGGTAGACCTTAAAGGCTTTCCTGGTGCAATTACAGGAGAGGCGCTAAAAGAGATGATAGATGAGTATAAGGTGCCTGCACTGCCAAGATATGATATAAACGGCAATATGCTGGGCAGTGACTACTATGATAACCTTTTGAGCAGAAGAGGTCTAAGTGATGTCAAGGGGAGCAATCCTGTGAGGTTTGGTCTGGTGGTAAGGCGTACCAATATGAGGAGCTTTCCGACTGACGATATTGTGACGAATAAACCAGGAGACATAGAATTTGACAGGTTTCAGGAGACCGCGCTCTATGTGGGAGAACCGCTGGCTATACTTCATGAGAGCAGCGATAGGAAGTGGTACTTCGGCCAGGCCAGGTTTTACCGCGGATGGGTAAGGGCTGAGGATGTGGCCATCGGCAGTAAAGAAGAGGTACTGGGTTTTACTGAGAAGGTACCATTTATTGTGGTGACGGGAAACCATATAAAGACAGGGTACGACCCCTACAATCAGGACGTGTCTGGGCTGACCTTAGATATGGGTGTCAAGCTGCCTCTGGTAAAAGATGATGATGCTACTGTAGACGGCCAGGCCACCCAGGGCAACTATGTTGTGGAAGTACCTACAAAGGATGCGGATGGAAACCTTGCCGTCAAAAAGGCCATGATACCTATGAGTGAGGATGTCTCTGTAGGCTATCTGCCATACACCAGGGGCAATATAATAAGGCAGGCGTTCAAGATGCTGGGTGAAAGATACGACTGGGGCGGTAGGACAGGAAGAAGAGACTGTTCATCCTTTATCATGGATATATACTCCACATTTGGATTTAAATTGCCACGTAACACCGATGAACAGGAAGCCATGTATGGCATAAGGTATGATTTTAAGGGTAGGTCGGATGCTGAAAGAGAAGCAATCTTTGCAAAGTTAAAGCCCGGTGCAGCTCTGTATATGCCGGGTCATGCCATGCTCTATCTGGGCAAGGTTGACGGGAGAGAATACATGATACATGATTTTTCGGGGTATGGTGATATGAAAGAAAAGATGCCGGATGGGGACTATAGGTTTATACCTGTGATGGAGGTTGCGGTATCCAGCATCGACCTCCCGAGGACCAATGGGAGGACATTCATGGATGCACTTACAACAGCAATACAAATAGAAAATTAGGGGCCATGGGGTCCCTTTTTCCATGTTACGACTAAATACTTTTTAACAGCATTAAGGTATAATAAAAATCAAAGGGGGATTGCAATGGGCAGTATACTGGTGGTAGAGGATGAGGACTCCATAAGGGAGTTTATAGTAATAAACCTGAAGAGGGAAGGGTTTAACGTCATTGAGGCGGCAACCGGGGAGGAAGCCCTTAATATGATCAGGGTTCATATAGTGGACCTTATCATACTGGACATAATGCTTCCCGGGATAGACGGGTATGAGGTGTGCAAGAAGGTACAGGAGGAACGACCTGGTACAGCTATAATAATGCTTACGGCCAGGGGGCAGGATACTGATAAAGTAGTAGGCCTTGAACTGGGAGCAGATGACTATGTGGTAAAACCCTTTAATCCCGTTGAACTTACCGCCCGTGTAAAGGCTGTCCTGCGAAGGGTAAATAGAAAGTACAAGGAGTCTAAGATTAGGGTTAAGGATATTATTGTAGATACGGAAAAGAGAAGGATTACAAAAGATGGGAAAAACATTGACCTCACCAATAAGGAATATGAGCTGCTACTGCTGCTGATGGAGGCTGGTGGCAGTGTGGTCACAAGAGATGAGATACTGAACAAGTTGTGGGGTACCAACTTCTATGGGGACATAAAGACCATTGATGTGCATATAAGAAGGTTGAGGGAAAAACTATGCGATAACACTGCCAAACCACGGTACATAGCCACTGTATGGGGGGTTGGCTATCGCTTTGTGATGGGGGAAGAAGATGTTTAAGGGGATAAGAGGCAGGCTTATATGGACCTATATCTTCATAGTCCTTTCCGCTATACTGCTATTGGAAGGGTTCCTTGTAGAGTGGGTATGGAGGTATTATACAGGGAATATAAGAGAGATAATGGTCCAGCAGGCTCAGCTTGCCAACAACTTTTTTAAAAACTATATAGAGGACGCAAACCTTATATATGTGGCTCAGGATCTTTCTGAAGATTTTGCTCAGGTTTCCAACACTGAGGTGCAGGTAATGAACACGTCAGGAATAGTCCTGGGTGACTCTATAGGCAACTTCGAGTATGCGGAGAGTGAAGATATACAGGATGCCATAAATGGAAATATTGGCGTGTATCAGGGCAAATACATGGATACCAATGAAGACGTCATGGCTGTCTCATCTCCTCTTATGAAGGGTAACAGGGTGGTGGGAGTGATTCGCTTTGTTACCTCTCTTGAGGGTGTGGAGGAGGTCATGAGAAGGATAATAATAAACCTGATAGAGATTGGCGCTGCTATCGTAGCGATAGTTGTAATAGTGGGTATATGGGTATCATGGACACTCACCAAACCGCTAGACGAGATAACCAGGGCTGCAAAGGAGATAAGCGCTGGAGATTTCAAGGTGAGGGTGAGCAAGAGATTTAATGATGAGATAGGCACCCTGGCCGAGACTTTGAATCAGGCGGCTGTAGAACTGGAAAAACTGGATACTATGAAGAATGACTTTATAAGCTCTGTATCTCACGAGATAAGAACGCCTCTCACATCCATTAAAGGATGGGTGGTCACACTAAAAGAAGGCTCAGACGAGGAAATTATGAAAAAGGGCTTAGACATAATAGAAAAAGAAACGGACAGGCTTACGGTAATGGTAAACAAACTCCTTGATTTCAGCAAGCTGGAGTCAGGACGTATCTCTCTCAATATGGGGCCGGTAGATCTCAAGGAACTGATAATCTCCACAGTTGACCAGATACGCCCAAGAGCGGAAAGGCTTGGGATCAGGTTGGATGTGGACTTAGATGACCTACCTATGATCGAAGGAGATGCCAGCAGGCTTAGACAGGTACTTATAAATATTCTGGACAATTCCCTGAAGTTTACTGACAGCGGCGGGGAGATAGGTATATATGCAGAAAAGTCACAGGATATAGCAAGGATTGTTGTCCAAGATACAGGCTGCGGTATACCTGAAGGGGATTTAAATCATATAACAGAAAAGTTCTACACGGCAAAGGCGAAGGCTTCCGGGAGTGGACTCGGCCTGGCCATATCCAAGGAGATAATTGAGCTTCATGGAGGCAAGATAAACATAAAGAGCAGGGTTGGCGAAGGAACATCGGTGATGATAGAGCTTCCTGCATAAAATTTACCATTTCGTTTTTGGGTGCGCCTGCACATTACAGGCCTGCTTTAGTGGAGTCTCCGGGTGTTATATGTCGTGTCCGTATATTTGCTTAAGTAAAATTTAACCCTTTGTTAACCCATTGTTTTTGCATAAGTAGTATATTATAAGCAGGAGGCGATAGCGTGCATAAGCGTATTATAAGCCTGGCACTGGTATCAGCATTAATATTTATAGGTGGTTGTTCCAGCCTTCCTACTCCAGGTGCTACCATGAAGCCACCATCAGTGGGGGAAGAATCCGGTAAGGGTGTGCAGGGTTATATGAAAGAAGTAATGGACTATCTCCCCGCGGGTGCGAAGCTGGAGGATGTAGACGGGGTGTCTGTGTTTCCGGTAAATGTAGATAGCGACCAGACCCCTGAATATCTTGCCACATACAGATTTGATGAAAGCAAGGTAGGGGCGTTTTTGCTCAAGAGGAGCGGGGGTTCTTACAAAATTGTATGGACTGATGTGGGAAAGGGATATGGTTTTGATACAGTTAAAATTGCAGATGTGACAGGGGATGGGCTGGCCGATATCCTCATTGGTTGGACTATAGGAGCCTCAGCAGGTAACGCTTTAGATGTATTTACATGGAGAAGCAACTCACTGCAGAATATATACAGGACCTCATATCACAGGATGGATGTGGAGGATATTGATGGTGACTATGGCAAGGATGGTATTGCGGAGGTGGCACTGTGGACTAAGGATACAGGGGATGCATACAGCGTTGAGGTTATGCGATGGAATGAGAGAGATAAAAACTTTGAGAGTGCACCCGATGTCTACAGGGCCTATTATCCTAGGGTTGTGGAATACTATAAGGATAAGGTAAAGACAATGCCGGAAATGCGGGCGTACTGGTACTACTTAGGACTGGCACAGTATCGGGCCGGCCAGTTAAACTCTGCTTTATCTTCAATATCTTCAGGTCTCAAGATGAAAAGCGACTATCCAGATGATACCAGTTTTTTTCTGCTCAAGGCTGATGTCTTGAGGGACATGGGCAGGTATGAAGAGGCATCATACATATATGAAGGACTTATTCCAGTGGATGAGAAGCAGCCGATTCCTGTATCTTCACCAAGGATGGCAGCAAAGGCATACTTTGGGATGGGTGAAATATGCAGGGCCCAGAAGAACTACGATAAGGCCCTTGAATATTACAAAAAAGCTCAAAAACAGTCCATGGAAATAGAAACCAGGAGGGCTATCAACAGGTTGCCTGTGTACAAAACTGTGGATATTGTGGAAAACTATTTTAAAAAGCTGTACGCAGGCAGGTTTAATGGGGATAAATTTGTGGAATGGACAGGGGAAAATAATATTGATGTTGCCTACAAGGATGTATCCGCCAATGCGAACGGCATAAACCGGGTTGTGTTTGTAGACTACAAGAGCGAAAGTCTCATGAAGGCTCATGAGATCTTCTGGTGGGAAGAGGGTAAGATGAAGCACCAGCTCTTTTTTTCAAACGAGTTTCCAACAGAAGCAGCCTTTACATCTGCTGTGTATGATAGCAGGGTGGTCAAGGGGCCAGATGGCAGCACGGAGATGGGGTTGGTGATAGAAACATCATATATTGGCAATCTTACCCCTCGTCCGTATTATATTCTGCTGAGGCTTGTAAATGACAGGTGGAGGCTTGTTTGGAGGCCGCCACTGTACCAATGGAGGAGCAGCCACGGCGAATTGGCTTTTGACGGACAGGGTATTGATCGGTTTACACTGCAGAGTGATTCATGGCATACAGACGATGCAAAAGGCAGGATATTTAATGAGAGTAATGATGGCCCACACCGCCACTTTATCGACACATGGGAGAGAGATGGCGACAGTTATAAGCTTATTGACAGCCGCACAGCCCCATCTGCATATGACACCCTTGTGGAATTCGTATATATGCTCTCCACGGGTAACGAAAAATCTGCGAGGGTCTTGGTTACAGATGAAGGCCTGGTTGAGAAGGCCAAAGAGCTCAATCTCGTACAGCCTGCTTTAAATGGTTGCTGGTCGCTGCAGCTTGATAGCCCAGAGGTGGAGAAAAAAGGCCCATTGAGGATAGTTGATGGCCCGGCTGCCGGGGTCACAGTGGCATTTGAACAACGTGGAGATAACTGGCTCATTAAGAGCATTACAAAATAGGTTATCTTAGTTGAAAAGCATATAAAGGATGGCGGTAGCCTCATAAGCCAATAAAAATTTATACCGGAGGCAGGAATTTGCAAAATAGTATAGAATAATATAGAGTGAAAACTTAATTAGATGGATGCTAGGGGAGCTTCTTTACTGAGGCTGAGAGGGGACACGTTCCCGACCCTTGAACCTGTCAGGATAATACCTGCGTAGGAAAGCATGAAAGTGCCTTACACAGGGCACTTTTTATTTTTAAAAAACCCACCTGCAGCAGGTGGGTTTAATTATTTTGGGGGTGTTTAACATGAAACTAGCATTGACAATAGCGGGCTCAGACTCGGGAGGCGGAGCGGGCATACAGGCTGACATTAAAACATTTTCAGCCCACGGGGTCTTTGGCATGAGCGTAATCACATCGGTGACGGCTCAAAATACAAGGGGCGTTATAGGTATAGAGGATATAAGCCCGGAAATGGTATCGCTCCAGATGCAGGCAGTATTTGAGGACCTCTATCCTGACGCAGTAAAGATAGGTATGGTTTCCAGTGGAGGGATAATAGGTGCCATAGCTGACGGCTTGAAGAAGTACGGTCCGAGGAAAGTGGTCTTGGACCCGGTTATGATCTCCAAGGGCGGGAGCTACCTTTTAAAGCCTGAAGCAATGAATGCCTTAAAGGACAAACTGATTCCATTGAGCCTTGTGGTAACCCCAAACCTTATGGAGGCAGAGGCACTGACTGGCATGGTGATAAAGACGCCAGAAGACATGAGAGAGGCAGCAAGGAAGATAATAGGGCTTGGGGCAAAGAGTGTTGTAGTAAAGGGTGGACACCTTACAGGTGATGCCTTAGATGTATTCTATGATGGGCACAAATTTTATGAGATAACATCGGAGAGAGTAAACACCAGAAACACCCACGGGACAGGATGTACATTTTCTTCTGCCATAGCAGCAAACCTGGCCTTGGGTTATGACCTTATTGAATCTGTTAAACGGGCAAAGGATTATATCACAGGGGCGATAAAAAATTCTCTGGATATTGGTCATGGGGTGGGGCCCACAAACCACTTCTGGAGGTGGGACAATGAAAACTAAACTCAGCAGCTTCAGTATGTTTCTGCTATGGTTTGGCGCAGCCATATCCATGGCGGAGATAATGACAGGCGCCCTGTACACTCCGCTCGGTTTTAAAAATGGTGTGGCTGCAATTGTCTTGGGGCATATCCTGGGGAATACCTTTCTCGTGCTAGCAGGGATCATTGGCTTTAGGGAAAAGGCAGGTTCTATGGAGTCTACGCGGTATGCCTTTGGGGTATGCGGCTCATATCTTTTTTCGGCATTGAATGTTCTGCAGCTTATTGGATGGACAGCCATAATGATTATAGTGGCCGGCCGTTCTTTAAATTCTATTTCCATAAGTTTATGGGGGTTTGATAATTTCCATCTCTGGGCGCTTATGGTTGGTCTTCTGGTGATACTGTGGCTCTATTCGGGTAGCTATGGGTTCAATGTGATAAACGGTATTGCAGTTTCTATGCTGCTGGTTCTTACCATAGTTATGAGCTATACTGTGTTTAAAGGAGGGATGCCGGCAGTGGCATCTGGGGGCATGAGTTTTGGACATGGTGTAGAGCTGGCTGTGGTAATGCCGCTATCCTGGTTGCCCCTGGTTTCGGATTATACCAGGATGGCTGAGTCTGAAAGGGGCTCTTCAATAGCTATATGGACAGGCTACTTCCTGGGGAGCACATGGATGTATGTCATCGGCCTGGCCACAGGCCTGGCCTTCGGCACTGATGACCCTACAGGCATAATGCTAAAGGCAAACCTTGGTGTGTTTGCCATGATAATTGTCATCATGTCCACAGTAACCACCACTTTCCTGGATGTGTACTCCTCGGCTGTATCGCTTCTCAACATAAGAAAGGGTGATGAGAGACTGGTATCGGTTGTTATGGGGGTGATAGGAATGATGGTTGCCCTGTTCTTCCCCATGGAACAGTACGAAAACTTCCTGTATGCCATAGGTTCGGTGTTTGCCCCACTCTTTGCCGTTCTTTTGGTAGACTACTTTGTATTTAAGACAGATATGAGAAATTCGAAATTCAGCATTGAGGCATTGATTTCATGGGTCATTGGGTCAGTGCTTTACTATATTATTATGGGATTAGATATACCCATAGGGGTCACACTGCCCGATGCAATCCTCACAGGGATAATTTATGCAGGCATAAGGGAAGCTGAAATGGCCGCTAAACCAAAGGCATTGTGAGGTTAACCGTAACCAGAGGGGAGGTGAAAGACATGAGCAGTGTAAACCTTAGCCTTCAGGTAATACCATTGGTGGAAGAGGAGAAGGTATATTCTGTGGTGGACAGGGTGATTGAATACATTAAAGCTACGGGTGTTAAGCATCTGGTGGGACCAATGGAGACAACCATGGAAGGTGACCTTGACACCCTTTTGGGTATAGTCAGCAAGGTGCATGAAATATGTGAAAAAGAAGGGGTACACAGGGTTATATCGGTGGTAAAGATTGACTACAGCCCCGACGGGGTAACCATGGATGAGAAAATAGGAAAATATAAAGAGGAATGGAGGTAGGCAACATGGACTTAAGGCTTTATGCTGTAACAGACCGTTCATATCTTAATGGCATTACCCTGGTCGAGGCGGTGGAGATGGCCATTAAGGGTGGTGCAACCATCATACAGCTCAGGGAAAAGAACATAGGGGGCCGGGAGTTTTATGGGCTGGCATTAAAGGTAAAAGAGGTGACAGGTTTATACAATATTCCCCTGATAATAAATGACAGGGTTGATGTGGCCCTTGCGGTAGATGCCGACGGGGTGCATGTGGGTCAGGAGGACCTGCCTGCAGATGTGGTGAGGAGGATGATAGGGCCGGGGAAGATACTGGGTGTATCTGCAAAGACAGTGGAGGAGGGCATTAAGGCCCAGAGGGACGGTGCAGACTACCTGGGAGTGGGGGCTGTCTACTCCACTCTAACAAAGCCGGAATCAGACGCCATAGGTCTGGAGAGGGTAAAGATGATTAAAGAGGCGGTAGATATACCTGTGGTGGCCATAGGGGGCATAACACTGGAAAACGCTTACGAGGTAATGGTTAAGACCGGGGTTGACGGGTTATCCACGGTATCTGCTGTATTCTCAGGGGACATAGAGAAAAATGCAAGACTGCTAATAAAGGAGATAGAGAGGGCGTTTAAGGACAGAAATCAATCTATGTGAACATTTAGGAGGGGATAGATATGATAGAGGGACTTTTAAACAGGATCAGGGGAAGGAAACCACTGGTACACCACATTACAAACATAGTCACTGTAAATGACTGCGCTAATATAACCCTTGCCATAGGTGGGCTGCCGGTAATGGCACATGCTATAGAGGAGGTTGAAGAGATGGTAGCTGCATCTCAGGCTCTTGTACTCAATATAGGCACACTCACGAGGGAACAGGTGGATGCCATGATAATGGCTGGCAGGACGGCAAATTCTTTAGGCATACCGGTGATTTTGGACCCGGTAGGTGCAGGGGCTACTGCCATGAGGACGGAGAGTGCTAAAAGGATTATGCGTGAGCTCAGGCTCTCTGTAATAAAGGGTAACATTGCAGAGATAGGGATATTGGCAGGGGCAGGAGGAAAAATCAGGGGGGTAGAAGCTGAGGGAGGCCACGGTGACGTAGGGTCTTACAAAAGACTGGCAATGGATAACGGCTGTATTATTGCCGCCTCCGGTGTGACAGATATTATAACCGATGGGAAGAGGGTTGCATACGTGGACAATGGACACCCCATGATGGGTACCATCACAGGCACGGGCTGTATGCTCACGTCTGTGGTGGGCTGTTTCTGCGGGGCAGAATCGGACTACTTTGATGCAACTGTGGCGGCTTTTGCGTCATTTGGCCTGGCTGGTGAACTGGCCGCTGCCCATCAGGAGGTAAATGGCCCGGGCAGCTTTAGGGCAGCATTCTTTGACGAGATATACAATCTCACGGAAGAAAAGTTAAAGGCGGGGAAAAAGGTAAAGATAGAATGAGGTGACAGCATGTATAAACTTAATCCAGCGGTATAGGCGCTCTCATCGGCTATTTTGTCATAATGGTCCTGACGCCGTACCTGATATCTCAGGACGCCTTTTACCTTGAATCCTATGCCAGGGTATTTGCTGCGGCTATAGCTAAAAGTCCCGATAGGGAGGCAATGTATGACTTCAAGTATCTGCTTGATAGCAGCATTAACGAACTGAAATTGCACAGGGGATATGCGGAGAGATGGGGGTTTGGTCTTGAAATAAGGCCTGGCCATGCGGTGAAAATACACTTATAACCCTCGCAATAGAACCTGTTAAAGTTGACTATTTTAAAAATGATAACGTGCAGCACTGTATAGTCCAGTGTAAAAGATACGGTAAAATGTATATATCAGAATATTAATATGCCTGCAAAATGCAGGTATTTTTTGTTGATGACACAATAAGAGCATATAAATATGATATAGTTTTTTATAGCTTTTTGGACATTTCCAAACATTTTCTTAAAATAATTTAACGGCAAAATATTAGTATATCTGTAAACGCAGGTATTATTTTTATTATAGGACGCAATTAAGCCTATAAATATGTTCAATAAAAACATGATGGCATAGTGTATCCAAAAGGTTACTTGAAGTGCTCTGCTATATGAAACAAAATAGTTTTATAAATAAAGAAGTAATATGAAGTAATATTATAATAGTTTAAGGGAAAACTAAAAAAGAATAAAAGGGTCGGTTTTCCCGCTACGCTGGGTTCTTAGCTCTTTGTAGAGCTTTTGAACTATATAATTATATTTATCAAAGGGAGGGATTTAAAATGGCCGTAGTGACATTTAAAGCCACCTCAAGAAAGTTGCCGGAAGGGTTGATGGTGGAGAGTGATGTAAGGGGATTTAAAATGATTTTGGATGAACCGGAGGATTTGGGCGGTACCAACAAGGGGATGAATCCAGTGGAGGCGCTGCTGTGCGCATTGGGTTCATGTCAGTCCATCGTTGCAGCGGTTTTTGCCAAACAGCAGGGCATAAACCTGAAGGAGTTCTGGGTTGAGTTGGAAGGAGACCTTGATACAGATGGCTTTATGGGTAAGTCCAATGTCAGACCCGGTTTCCAGGAAATCAGATTTAAAATGCACATAAAGAGTGATTCGCCAGAAGATAAGGTAAAGGAATTTGCTAAATTTATTGAAAAGAGATGCCCTGTAGGTGATACACTGACACAGGGAGTTAAATTGGTTTCGTCTGGCGTGGTTGTTGAGTAGAGAGTGTGGAATAAATAAGGGACAGGTATGTTAAAAGCCAGAGGGTTGGTCCTCCGGGTTTTAGAATGGGTTTGGGACAGTAAACCTATGATATGTCTTGTTGTAAAGCAGCGGGGGACAAGGCTCAATAAAGTGCTGGATAATGTGGCTTTTATATCCAGATTCACTATGTTATAATATTTATGTTATAATATTGTTAATAAATCTACAGGGGGCATGTTTATGAAAAGGCTTGTATCTTTGGGATTGGTTTTCCTGCTCACGCTTGCTGTTCCCATGGCTGCTATGGCGCAAGAGCCGGCAGCGATTACAAAAGGTGAATTTGTTAAATTGATGCTGGAAAAAGCTGGTGTTGACCTTGGAGACAAATCATACAGCGACTTTGCAGTAGAGTATGGCATATTGAAAGGAAAGACGGACAGTTCTCTTGGCCTTGAGGACCCTTTGACATACCGTACAGCAGGGATACTCATGGCAAGATTCTTAGGTTTGTCTTCTTTAAACCTGCATGAGCTTGCATCGTCTGATGAGTTTGCATATGCTTTGGAATACAGGCTTTTACCGGTTGATGTGGCCATGGATTCTGCCGTGACAGCTTCGGCGGCAAACGACATGCTGGATAGTCTGTTTGCCAGCTCAGCTAAAGCCAGGGAATTTATTGCTGAGAAAAACAATCAAGTGGCAAAAAAATATAAGTCTTCATCTACAATGACAATAAAAATTCAGAACAAAGGGGATATGTCTGGGATGCCGGGAGATATGGTAACCACTACAACCACCCGGTCGGAATTTGACATGGATAAGGGGCTTTACCAGGAGACGGTAACCAGTGGTGCGGGAATCCCTGAAACCAGGATGGAGATGTATGTGGTTGGGGATACCGTGTATATGAAGTCAAAGGATACTCAGGGCAAGGAGATGTGGTATGCTGTAAAGGGAATCGCGCCTGATTTCAGCAAGCTGGCAGACATCACTCCAGAGCAGAGTAAGGATCTGGACAAGTATGGGGTATACAGGGACATGGGGTATACGATTAAGGATGGCAAACAGGTAAGGGTGATAGATGCTTTTCTAAATATTAGGGACATGAAAGTGATAAGTGAGGCACTAAATTTGGCTGGGATGGGCGGCATTATGCAGAACATAACAGCGCAAGGCCAGGCCATTGAAGACATGTATAGAGGGATTTATGGAAGGATAGTCTATTATATAGATCCCGAGACCAAGCTCATACAGTCTGCAGAGATCTACGAAAGGGTAGACCTAAATCCTGACTTTACAATTCAGGGGCAGTCCCTAAATATCTCTTCTGAGGTCATATCAGGGACCATAGACTACAGCGACTATGGCGGCGATGATATAGTCATCGAGCTTCCTGAAGAGGCTAAAAACGCTCCGGTGATAGACATAACCCGGGAGTTCCAGAAACAATAGTAAAAAAGCAGGACCATCTATAGTCCTGCTTTTTACTATTTTGACAGATGAAATCTAAGCTATTATCAAAACAATTGTAACCTTTTTATTTCTTATTTTATCTCATTTATTACTTCTTTATTATATATCTCTTTCTTATTGTTTAGAGTTTCTGTGCAATATTTTTGCTGCCAATGAAGCTGTTCCACTGCCAACGAAAGGGTCCAACACTGTATCGCCTACGAAACTAAACATCTTTATTAACCTATAAGGCAATTCGAGAGGAAACATAGCAAGATGTTTATCCTGTTTTTCTCCATGCCTATTTGAATTTAATAATGTCAATGCTAAAATTATGTGAGAGGCGCCAGGAATGATTTCTGCATAGAAATCCCTCCCCCAAATTAAGGCTGAACCAACGTGAGAATTATTTCTCACATTATTTTAGCATTAATTTTATCACAGGATTATTTAATCTGAAAAATTTTATTGGTTTTCGACTCATTCAATTTGAGGAATAACAAGCATCTGAACAAGCAAAAAGATTAGGGGGGTACAATTTAATGGAAAATATATCTACAGGCAAACATATTAATTTACCTGTAGTTTCACAGGATGCCGATTTAAGAGAAGTTGCAAGAGTAATGCTTGAAAGTAAGGAAGGTGTGGTTATCGTAGAAAAAGAAGACGGCGCAAAGGGGTACATTGACTTTAACGTAGTACTAAAATGGTTTCTTATGGGAGATGAAGCTTTAAAGTTTAAAGCAAAAGATTTTGCTATCTTGATAGAGGACAAAGATAAAGTAGAACCAACCATGAGTATGGAGGCTCTCGTTGAAAGTGTAATTACACACAGAGACTCTCGGTTATTTACCAACATAAATGGAGGAGTAATAGGTAGACTTTCTCTTGAAAACTTAATGGAGGAACTTGCAAAGTCGTACAGTGGAGAAAAGGAAAAAGAGGCGAGGCTGGAACGCTTAATAGGGATGATGATAGACCTCTTTCCCTTTGGAGTAGCGCTGGTTTCGGTGGCTGGTGAAATAATAAGGGTCAATGAACTTGCGATGGAAATAATATCAGAAAATCCAATAGATGTTGAAGAAATAAGAAAAATGATTAACGATAATCGAGAAAAAATATTAACATCCAAGGCAGGAACCTATTATAGGATGAGTGCGAATATTTTAGGTGAGACAAATAACTTTTTAATTACATTTACCGATATAACAGCGGAATACAATATGATGCAAAACTTGAAAAGCAGTCAAAATGAAGTGGAAACGGCATTTTCGATCATGCTTCCGGACCAGCGCATAGAGGCACGGTTGAAATCTATTTCAGAATATATGGATGAGTACGATGAAAGTACAGGCATGGTGAAGATAACCGGTGTAATCAGAAATGGTGGCTTCAGGCACGTCGTAAACATGCTTAAATTAATTGCAGACGCTTTTAGACAGGGTCTGATGGAACTGCCTGGGATGGATAAGAATGCACTTGTACAGGCAGCTATTCTGCATGATATCGGGAAAGTACAGCCGGACTTGAAGATAGGAGATATAGTAAATCCGAAAGAAGCGTTTGAAAAGGGCTATTTTCATGCATTTCGAAGCGCTGATTTAAGCAAGGCGTTATATAATATAGACGATAAGATGTATTATTTGATAAAGTATCATCATCTTGAGAATGAACTGCCGTCCGATTTTCCTGAGGTTCTATTGCCAATGTACAGATTTTTCAGATTAATCGATGGCCTTTCAGCGGGAATTACTCGCAGAGGTTCTAAAGTATTGATGGAGATAAACGGTACGAGAATTTATGTGAAGGAAGAAAGTAGTTTTCCCTCTTACAATCAGGAAATTGAAATGGACATTTACACCGGATCTTTCAACAGCAGGAAGTTGTAAAGAGCAGAAGAATTTTGCCACTTAGAGGAGCTCTGCCCTTTTCCCGTGTTATACTGTTGTAAACCATCTTAAGAGAAGGGTCGCGGGGGCAAGTAGGGATACCATCAGAGTCCATACCATGCGGAGGGGGCTTTAGATTCAGCAGTAAAATTAGCATTTTCAATATCAAAAGAATCATTATCATAAAAGCTGGTAGGCTTTAAACACCCAAGCCATTAGTAACAATATAAAGAGATAATTGTTTAGCTTTGTTTTTCATAGGATTTCCTCCGTTTCGTTTTTGTGTTTGTCATATATAGGAATTCAACAAAAGCGGGGGAATTCCTTTGAAAATATATAGCAGAACTCCTGAATTTATGAGGGTTTTGGGGTTCTGCAAAAGCCGAAATGTTAAAATAAAAAAGGGGGAAAAAGAACGTGGAATTTATGAATGTTAAGCTTCCAGAGGAAATTGTTCGAGAAGAATACTTGGGGAATTTTGCTCAAGTAAATTATATTATTGAAAGATGGCTTGAAAAAAGACTTCCAAATGACCTTAGAATGAGATTAATTTTTGAAAAGGAGCGAGTAAAAAGGCTTTTAAAGAATTATCCTTATAATGAGGAGACAGCTATTAACAAAGCAAGAGAGCTTATAGATAATTTTACAAATGAAGAATTTTATACTTTGCTTGATAGAGGATTTTTGGATTACATTATGGTTGATGGAAAAAGAATGTATGAGGAAAGATTTGTTCAGAATATTACTTATGCGATTCCGGATTACCAGAAAAGGATGAAAAAAGACAAAAGTAGAGAAGAGTCACGAAATCTTAATGACAATAGGTTACGAGAACTTCTGAATGGTGATAAGCCGGAAGAGTATAAGATTCATACTAGAATTTCTCTAAAAATGGTAGAAGACATCGAGGAAGAGAAAGTAAAAGTTTGGTTGCCATTTCCAAAAGAAGAATTTCAGCAGAAAGATGTAGAACTTGTTTCAACAAGTCATGAAAAATACTTTTTAGCATCTTCCGATATCCCTCAAAGAACGATCTATTTTGAAGGTAAAAAGGATGATGAATATTTTGTAGAATTCGAATATGTTATAAAAGAATGGGTAAATACAGTTGCTCCAGCAAATACTGAAGAAATAAATAATTATGATTTTCTATCAGAGGATCCGCCTCATATAATTTTTACACCATATTTAAAGAAACTTGCTAAAGAAATAGTAGGAGATGAGAAAAATCCATATTTAAAAGCAAAGAAGATATATGATTGGATAACCTTAAATGTTAACTACTCTTATGTACATCCTTATGCATTATATGAAAATATTCCTGAATTTGTTGCATGTAATTTAAAAGGAGACTGTGGATTTCAAGCGTTGTTATTTATAACTCTTTGCAGGATTGTAGGTATTCCTGCTAGATGGCAATCAGGCTGGTATATAACCCCATTCCTAGCGTCACCGCATGATTGGACATTATTCTTTATACCACCTTATGGATGGCTTCCTGCCGATCTATCTTTTGGTGGACGCTATAAAAACAATCAAGAATTAAGAGAATTCTATTTTGGTAATCTTGATGCATTTAGAATGGTGGCAAATTCTGATTTTATGAAAGACTTTGCACCTAAGAAAGTATTCTGGCGTAATGATCCTTATGATAACCAGGTTGGTGAAGCAGAAACAGAGTATAAAAATATTTATGATTTTAAATATGAGATTCAAGTTTTAGATTTTAAAGAAATACGGAGGTAGAGAAAATGGGAAAGATAGTTGATATAAAATTTACACTTAGAAGTTATAATTTCCATAAACCATTTCATATCGTTGGGAGCATTTCATCAGAGGCAACAAACATTGAGGTAGAAGTAACCCTTGATAGTGGTGCAAAAGGGTATGGAGAAGCATCACCTTCATTTAGAGTTAATGGAGAGAGAATAGAAGCTTTATTACAATTTGAAAATTTTGTGAAAGAAACAATCACAGGAATAGACGTTAAAAACTATAGAAAAATTTTTGATATTACGGATAAGATGTTTGCAACTCCAAGTTTAAAGGCAGCTGTTCAATATGCAGTGCTTGATGCTTTTTCAGAAGAAATAGGAATTCCTGTTTATCAGATATTGGGTGGTGCAAAGGATAAAATTGAAACGGATAAAACAGTAGGAATAGATAGTTTTAAGAATCGTATAGAGGAAGCAAAATCTATATATAATGAGGGCTTTAGGGTTATAAAAATCAAGGTTGGTGAAAACTTAGCAGAAGATATTGAAGTTATGGAAGCGATTTTTGAGGTAACAAAAGGAGCAAAATATATTGTTGATGCAAATATGGGGTATACTCCTAAACAAGCAATTGAATTTGTCAAAAAGGTATACAATATGGGAATTGACATATCAGTATTTGAACAACCTGTTCTAGCAAATGATATAGATGGCTTAAAATTTGTTAGGTTTAATTCTCCATTTCCTGTAGCAGCAGATGAAAGTGCACGTACTAAATATGATGTACTTAGGCTTATAAAAGAAGAAGCAGTAGACTACATAAATATAAAGCTTATGAAGTCGGGTATTTCAGATGCTTTAGCAATTGTTGAGATGGCTAAAGCTGCAAATTTACAGCTCATGATAGGTTGCATGTCGGAGTCAAGTGTTGGAATAAATCAGAGTGTGCATTTTGCACTTGGAACAGGTGCATTTAGTTTTCATGATTTAGATTCACACTTAATGATGAAAGAAGAAATATTCAGAGGAAAATTTGAACAAAAAATACCAGAAATAATTCCTAAAAAATATCTTAAATAAAGGTTCAAAGTTAAAATGTTCATGTTGTCTAAATGATCTTAGTAGATAGAAGCTGCCATAAGTTTTGGCGGCTTCAGACTGTAGACGAAGTCTAAGGAGTCCCTTATAATAAAGGAGATTCCTTAATTTTTATAGCATAGCAAATTAAACAAAAGAAAAGGTGGTAAAAGTGTTAACTAAGAAGAAAGACAATAGCAGAACACAAATTGAAATAGTATCAGTAGACCAATTGGTCCCCGAAGATCACTTAGTGAGAAAAATAGAAAGAGCCACCCGACTTTGACAGTTGCAGCCCAAAAATTCCATTTCACCCACTTCAAACCCGCATAAAATCAACTTGGGTACTTTCAATCATCAAGACAGGTATGCAAAACTGCTAAAACTTAAACTGCAGCACCTATATCACTCCCTGGACATTTACACCGGATCTTTCAACAGCAGGAAGTTGTAAAGAGCGATTAGAGGAAGGAACCCTTTTAACTGAATGGTTTAATTTACTACTTATTACAATTATGCAGTTATGGAACTAACCGACTATAATACAGTACAGAGAACTGCAAACTTTTTGATGGAAAAATATCGTATAAATTATATTATGACAGGAAAATTTTTATTGTGTTTTTAAGTAAAAATAGTATAATAATATTTCGGAAAATAAAAGTCTTGAGTAATTTTCTGAAAATACAGCAGAATGTTTTTATAAGGTACATATAATTATACCTGCTAAAATTGAGTTAATTGGAGGCATTAACTGATGAATACTGCTTTTCAAAAGAAAATCCTGATTGTAGAAGATAGCAAACTTAACGCACAAATAACAGCAGATATTTTAAGTAAATACGGATACAAAACTGAAATAGTCTTAACAGGAGAAAAAGCTGTAGAAAAGGTACGTAGTGATCAAAGTACCGATTTAATTCTTATGGACATAGAGCTTGGAGGGACAATCGACGGGATAGATGCGGCGCAAATAATTCAGCAGCATAAAGATATTCCGGTTTTATTTTTAACTGCTAATGCCAGTAAAGAAATAATGGGAAAAATAAGGTCAGTTTCAGCTTATGGCTATGTTCTTAAGGGTGTAGACGAATATGTACTTATATCTCAAATAGAAATGGCTTTTAAGTTCCACGAAGCAAAGATGCTGTTAAAACAGAATGAGGCTTTGTTCCACAGTATGTTTGAGAATCATGACGTAATAATGCTGCTTATTGACCCGCAATCGGGACGCATTATTGATGCTAACAAAGCTGCCTGTCATTTCTACGGTTATTCCAAAGAAACTATGCTGCAGATGGACATAGAAGCTGTTGTTGGTGTTTCTACCATAAGTGGTGACCAAAAGTGTTCAGAAGCTTTAAGGAAAGGCTGCAGTCCATGCATTTGCTTCCAACGATTGGCTAACGGAGAAGAACGGATGGCAGAGGTATATCCATCTTCTTTGACTTATCAAGGGAAGACCTTGATGTATTTAATTATCTTTGACATTACCGAGCAATGGAAAGCTAAAGAAGAGCTTGAATTTTACAGACACTTTTTTGAAAACTCACTGAATGAAATTTACATATTTCACCCACAAACATTAAAATTCATTGCCGTAAACCGTGGAGCAAAGGGAAATTTAGGATATACTGAAGAAGAGTTCAAAGAAATGACCCCTGTTGACTTAGAACCAGGGTTTACCTTACACAGCTTTAAAGAACTTCTCGAGCCGCTTTCCAATGGAGAACAGAAGAAAATCATTTTTGATACAACGCATCGAAGAAAAGACGGTTCTTTGTATCCTGTAGAAGTTCATATTGAACTTGTAGAATTTATGGAAGAAAAAGTATATGTAGCGCTTGTTATTGATATAACAGAGCGTAGAAGAATGGAAAGAGACTTAAAAGAAAAGAATGAAATTTTAAGTACTATAACTGAGTATGCAGGAGATGCCATTATCATGATTGACGATAACGGTAATGTAACTTTTTGGAATCCTGCGGCGGAACGTATACTTGGATATTCAAAAGAAGAGATAATAGGAAAAGACTTACACACATTTATGATACAGGACGAGCGACTGTATGAAGCGTATAGAGAGGCATTTAAAAAATTCCGGTTAAGCGGTAAAGGAAATGCTGTAGGTAGAATGATTGAAATGAAAGCGAGGCATAAAGACGGTTATGAAATTGATGTAGAACTTTCACTTTCTGCCGTGAGAGATAAAGATGCATGGTATGCAATAGGTATAATTCGTGACATAAGCGAACGCAAAAAATTTGAAGAATTGCTTTATCGCCAGTCCATTACTGATCCCCTTACAACTATTTATAACCGGCGTTTTTTCATGCAGATGCTGGAACAAGAAATAGAGCGAACAAAAAGAAATAGAAAGCCGTTTTCGCTTATTATGTTTGACCTAGATCACTTCAAGAGCGTGAATGACCGTTTCGGTCATGCTGCGGGGGATATGGTTCTTAAAAAAGTTGCCGATACAATAAAAGGAAGAATACGCAAGACAGATTGTTTTGCACGTTGGGGAGGAGAAGAATTTATAATCCTATTGCCGGAAACCTCTCTAAGCGATGCAGTTGGACTGGCTGAAGAGCTTAGGAAACACATTAGTATGATGAGCCTACCTGAAGTGGGACATGTGACTGCAAGCTTTGGTGTGACGGAATATAGGGATACTGATACTATTGATACAGTTCTTCTTCGTGTAGACAACATGCTGTATGAAGCAAAAGGTGCGGGAAGAAATTGTGTAAAAAGCGAGTAAACCGTCCTTTTCTTTCACCTTCCTGAGGATTTCTTTATCCACCTCAATTCCAAGAGTGAAAGGGTCTATATCTATATTTGTAATTGTGGGTTCAAGATATTCGGCTAAAGGATAATCGTCAAAGGTTATTATGCCTATATCTTCAGGTATGTTTTTGACAAGCTGTTTGCAGTTTTGAAGTACCTTGAAGGCATACATGTTATCCAGGCATATAATAGCATCTGCGGTATTGTAAAATTTGTCGGGGGTTAATGGCTGTGAGCCAATCTCATGGATGAATTTAAGATATCCTCTGTATCTGTCAATGGCAAATATATTATTCTCGTCAATGCCTTCGAAGGCAATTTTCCTATATCCTCTGGAATACAGGTAGGAAGCCACCATATAACCGGCTTCGGTGTTATCTATATTAACCCAGCTTATGCTATCCGTCTTTTCTTGCAGATAATGAATGTCAATATAGAATAATCATAAATTTCGACAATTAATAAGAGAGTAATTTAATTGCTATATAATATGGTCAAACTTTGATAATTGTATCAGAGCGAATCTAAGGTGCGAGAATCCTGCTGATATGTGGATATGGACCTTGCATATTAGAAATGTAAGTAAAATGTATTTTCTATGATATAATTTTGATAAGACGTTTTTGGGGGTGGTCCTTATGGATATGATAAAGATAAACGGCCATAGCTATTATATACCCGGGAATACCAACGTGGGTGTATACACATATAAAAATGGCTACTGCCTGCTTGTGGACTCCGGTATAAACAACACAGCGGGGAGAAAGATATCTGAGGCGCTAACAGGGAATGGTTTTAAGCCCAGGTACATAGTAAATACGCATGCCCATACCGACCATTATGGTGCAGACCACATCCTGAGAGAGCTTTATCCAGGGCTTGCAATCTATGCTTCGCCTATAGAGTCTGCCTTTATGCGGCATAATGAACTGGAGAGTTATACCCTGTACGGTGCTGTCCCATACAAGGGGGTAAAGGATGAGATGTTCTACGCAAGGGAAACCCCTGTTGACGGTGAAATAGCTCCTGGAGAGGTAGAGTTTGATGACAGGGTCTTTACGGTTGTACCCTTGAGGGGGCATACAGCCGGTCAGATAGGGCTCATCACTGAAGACAGGGTTGCATATATAGGGGATGCCCTTTTTGACGAGAGGAGACTCAATATATATGTACCCTTTCTATATGATATTGAGGCTGAGTACAGGACACTGGATCTTCTGGAGAATATAGAGGCGGACTATTATGTCCTCGGGCATGCAGACAAGGTCTATGATGATATTAAACCCCTTGTGAAGCTCAACAGAGATACTATATATGAATATATCGAAATTATATCGGAACTCTTGGATCAGCCCAAAACCCTTGAAGGCCTGGCCAGTGAGGTATTCATACTCAAGGACATAAGGATAGACCACAGGTATTATTATACCTGCATGGCCGGGATAAAAGCTTTTGTATCCTACCTCTTGGACAGGGAAGAGATAGCCTGCGATATTCAGGATGGGAAATTAATCCTGTATAACAGTTAACAGGCAAAGATTGTCAAAAAATTATTACTCTTCTTCTAATCTTTTTATTTCCTGCTTAATGTCATCTATTATCTCTTTGTTGTAAATAATTTTTTTATCTCCTTCTTTTATTGAAAATATGGTAAATACCTTACCACCATACATTTTTTGAAATGAAGTATGAGTATTTTCCTGCATTTCTTTCCATTTATAATCTTCAAATGTATGCTCGAATGAAATTGGTTTAATCTGAAGTCCTACATATGAATCCCTTATTTTTATATAAAAGTCAACATTAAATAATCTATCCCATTCATCTGGTGCTGGTTCTATATGATAATTTATGTGACTTTGCAGTTGGCCATATATTGTGTGTATTTCCGTTTGATAACCTTCAAAAGTTCTGTCTATTACCACTTCTTTGATATAATTAATGCAATCCTCCTCGGTGACCTCAGCAATTTCATGTTGGATAACCTCTGTGATTTTAATATATAATTTTTGACCAAGTTCTCGCAAATATGATTCTGGATGTACATTTTTATAATAATAATTTCGCCATTCATCAACCGTTTTTGGAGAACAATTTCTTATTAAATTTGAAACAGCACCTACGTATCTCTTTTTATTTAGCCCCCACCTGTTCATTGCCTGATTCAATATCCACTCTTTTGACATCGTGTGCCCCCCTATATTTGATAAATTTATTTTTGTATTTATACTCTATGGTGGTATCCACATCTACCAGATTACTCTTTACTAAGTGTCCATTTATAAAGGTTTTGTTTTTTAAGTATAGATAACACAGCAGATTACCGTTTTCATCAAACTTTTTCGTGTCAAATTTTAAAAATACTTTTTTTCCTATAAGCATGTTATTCAAAAATTCAATAGCTTTCTGTTTGTTCTGTATGTTTTCTTTTATACCCAATAATTTAATCGTTAAGTTGTTGTCTAATATCAGCATTTCAGGGCTGATTATTTTTTTGACACCTAAGAAATTAATGTTACTTTCAGAGGTACCATCAATCTTAGAACCAAAATTTAATTTTTTGGGGTCCACCTTTTTATCAATTTTTACTGGGTCTTTAAAAATATAAGGAAGTTTTTTGATTCTTTCATTATAATCTATCTTATCATTTTTATCCGTGATGAATTCTAAATGAGCATTATAAGTTTTATCATCACAATGAGAATTAAATTTTTCTTTTATAATAGGTAGATAATCATGATTGATTTCGTAACCAATGGAATTTCTTTGCAATAATTTTGCCGCTAATGAGGTAGTACCACTACCGACAAATGGGTCTAAAACCGTATCACCAACGAAGCTAAACATTTTTATTAATCTGTATGGCAGTTCAACAGGGAACATGGCAAGGTGTTTATCCTGTTTTTCTCCGGGGAAATTCCAATGTCCAGAAAAGTATTGGTTCCATTCTTCTTTGGTCAATTTCGATTTTTCTTTGATATCTTTAGGGACTTTTGGAGCATTTCCAGGTTTTTTAAATATTAAAATGAATTCATAGTCAAGTTTTAAAATGCCATTTCTTGGATACGGATATGAACCCATGACTGTGGCGCCCCCGGATGTATTGCATGTAGTAACCTTTTGCCAGATAATTGCACCCATATAATCAAATCCAATTGTCTCACAGAACTTAATTATTTCTGTTCTAATTGGGATAATTTTATACCTGCCATAATAAACAGAACGTGCAAATTGGTCTCCGATATTGATACACAATCTGCAGCCCTTGTGAAGGACACGATATGCTTCTTCCCATACTAAATTTAGATTATTTATATATTCTTCGTATGTATCATTATAACCTATTTGTTCATTGCTGCCATAATCTTTTAACTGCCAGTATGGTGGTGAGGTAATTATTAAATGTATGGATTCATTTTTTATTCTGCTCATATTGCGTGCGTCACCGAAAATTATTTTGTGAAATGTGTTCATAGAATTTCCCCCTGTTTGACATAGGATAATTGTTATCTAATCAGTTCAATTATAGCATATATGCAAATAATTATTTATATCTGTTTAAGAGAGTGGGGGTTTGAAATTATAAATTTTATGATAACCAATCGGCATTTTGTAAAGCTTATTGACATATGATTCGTAAAAGTAATAAAAAAGGATGGAATAATATTATGATGAAAAAGGACTTTAATAGAAAAAAAGGGCAAAAAGATTGTCAAAAAATAATTTATGTACATTAAGACTTTTATGCAGGATATTGAACTTCTTATGTCGAACTAAAAACTGTCATATATAATGGAGGTGATAGGTTGAACGGATTGGAAGGACTAAAAAAGACACCGCTCTTTGAGCTGCATAATAAGCTGGGGGCAAAAATAGTTGAGTTTGGCGGTTGGGCAATGCCAGTACAGTATTCGAGCATACTGGAAGAACACAGGGCCGTAAGAGAGAGGGTTGGCATCTTTGATGTGTCTCACATGGGAGAGATAAGTGTCAGGGGAAGGGATGCTTTTGACTTTTTGCAGTATATACTGACCAACAATATGGGTAAACTTGAACCTGGCAAGATAGTCTATTCGCTTATGCTCTATGAAAATGGAGGTACAGTGGACGACTTTCTGGTCTACCAAATTGGGGAAAACGATTACTTGCTTGTGGTTAATGCTTCCAATACGGAGAAGGATTTTAACTGGATTAGAGAACATGCTCATGGTTTTGAAGTGGAAGTGAATAATATTTCTTCGATGTATGGTGAAGTGGCAGTTCAGGGGCCAATGGCAGAGGTCACATTACAGAAACTTACGGACTTTGAGCTTGGCAGCATACCGTATTATGAGTTTAGACACAATGTGATGCTATTAGGAATAGAAGTACTGATATCACGTACGGGATATACCGGAGAGGATGGTTTTGAGGTCTATATGGCTCCTGACAAGGCAGGGAAGCTTTGGGAGGAGATAATGGAGGCAGGGAAGGAGTATGGTATACTGCCGTGCGGCCTTGGTACCAGGGATACCCTGCGGTTTGAGGCAAGGATGCCCCTCTACGGGCATGAGCTGGATGAAAACACCACACCGCTGGAGGCCGGCCTCTCATTTGCAGTATCATTTGACAAGGACTTTATAGGGAAGGATGCCCTATTGAGGGAGAAAGAGGATGGGCTTAAAAAGAAGCTGGTTGGCTTTGAGATGGTGGATAAGGGTATACCGCGTAAGGATTATGAGGTATATAAGGATGGGGCAAAGATAGGCTATGTGACGACAGGGACACACTCGCCTACCTTGGATAAAAACATAGGCCTGGCCTATGTAAAGCCTGACTATGCTAAGATTGGCGAGGAATTTGATATAATGATAAGGGGAAAAGCAAACAGGGCTGTGGTGGTAAAGACGCCATTCTATAAAAGGCAGGCATAGCGACAGGGCCGGATGTTATTCCATGTATACAATTTGGCTGTAATTATTTACAAAGCGTGGCATATAACATCCAAAGGCAGCATTAAAGCGAGTCTATGATACTCTTAATGAGAGGCAAATGCAGCCGGGGCATCTGGCATGGATGCCTGCTGAGCCGACGCTTAAGGCTTGCGGTGCCGAATGTAGGCGCGCCCGGCAAAGTGTAGACATAAATTGTAGAGCATCAGGAGGAGCGATCAAGTGCCGGGATGTTATTGACATGCATATATCTGATTTTAATTAAACTATAAATAATAAGGAGGAGTAGGATATGCATTTTCCAGATGACCTTTATTATTCTGATGACCATGAATGGTTGAAGGTGGAAGGCAGCAGGGGGATCATAGGGATTACCGAATATGCCCAGGCAGAGCTGGGCGACGTGGTCTATGTGGAACTGCCATCGGTTGGGGACGAGTTTGAGGCGGGAGACAACTTTGGGGTGGTGGAGTCTGTGAAGTCTGTCTCAGACCTGTATATACCGGTGAGCGGCAGGGTGGTGGAGGTAAACGAGGAGCTGGACGATTCCCCTGAACTGGTGAATCAGGACCCATATGGTAAAGGATGGATGATTGTGGTCGAACTGGATGACCCTGAGGAGACAGCAGACCTCATGAGTTCTGCTGAGTATGAGTCCTTTATCAAGGAGAGTGAATGATATGGACTATATCCCCAATACAGATGTGGAGAGGGAGGAGATGCTAAGGGCCATTGGTGCATCCTCTATAGAGGACCTTTTTTCAGACATCCCTGAGGATGTGAAATTCAATGGCAGGCTGAACCTGCCTGAGGCCATGTCTGAACTGGAGGTAAAGAGGCATATGACAGCCCTGGCGGAGAGCAATGCAGAGGCAGAGCACTACACCTATTTTATAGGCGGTGGTATATATGACCACTATATACCCTCTGCAGTCTCTCATATTACAGGGAGATCAGAGTTCTATACTGCCTATACGCCATACCAGCCGGAGGTAAGCCAGGGCACCCTGCAGTCCATATTTGAATACCAGTCCATGATATGTGAGCTTACCGGCATGGATGTATCCAATGCCTCCATGTATGATGGGGCTTCAGCCATGGCCGAGGCAGGGCTTATGGCAGTAAAGATAAGGGGTAAGGGCAGGATACTTGTATCTAAGACTGTTCACCCGGAATACAGAAGGGTCTTGGAGACGTATGCTGCGGGGATGGACATCGATATAGTAGAGGTGGACTATAAGGATGGTGCAACAGACGTAGAGGACCTGAAGGCAAAGCTATCCGAGGTTGACTGCCTTATTGTGCAAAACCCCAACTTCTTTGGATGTATAGAGGATGTCAGGATGCTCTCAGGACTTATCCATGAGGCCGGAGGTCTTTTTATAGCAGTGGTAGACCCGCTGTCTCTCGGTATATTAAAAGCTCCCGGAGATTACGGCGCAGACATTGTATGCGGAGATGGCCAGGCCCTGGGCAACCCCATGAACTTTGGCGGGCCGCACCTGGGATTTCTGGCTACAAGGGAACAGTTTGTAAGGAGTATGCCCGGAAGGATTGTGGGCCAGACCATAGATAACAGGGGCAATACAGGCTACGTGCTTACCATGCAGACCAGGGAGCAGCACATAAGGAGGGAGAAGGCCACATCCAACATATGTTCCAACCAGGCCCTGTGTGCACTGGCTGCCACGGTATATCTCTCGCTTATGGGTAAGAAGGGGCTTAAGGAGGTGGGGGAACAGTGCCTGGCAAAATCCCATTACCTTGCCGGCAAATTGAGAGAGGCAGGTTTCTCACTGGCCTTTGATAAACACTTTTTCAAGGAGTTTGTAATAAAACTGGACGGTGATGTCTCCTCAGTGATTGATAGGCTGCTGGAGAAAAAGATAATTGCCGGTATAGACCTCTCCCGCTTTTATCCCGAGCTTAAGGGGTGCATGATGATTGCTGTTACGGAAAAGCGTACAAAACAGGAGATGGATGAGCTGGTAGCTGGATTGGAGGGACTGAGATGAGACTGGTGCCATTGATTTTTGATCTCAGCAGAGAGGGTAGACGGGGCTATTCTCTGCCGGCATTGGATGTGCCCATGGTGGATGATGTCATACCTGAAGAGATGGTACGTACTGAAGAGCCCAATCTGCCAGAGGTGTCAGAAGCTGATGTTATCAGGCATTTTACCAATCTGTCGGAATTAAACCACGGAGTGGATGTTGGCTTTTACCCGCTGGGTTCGTGTACCATGAAGTATAGCCCCAAGCTAAATGAGGATGTGGCAAGGCTTGCAGGCTTTGCGGAGAGCCATCCCTATCAGCCTGAATCTGTGTCTCAGGGAAGCCTCCACCTTATGTATGATATGGAGAAATTTCTGGCAGAGATTTCCGGTATGGACAGGGTTACACTGCAGCCAGCTGCAGGTGCGCATGGTGAATTCACCGGCATGAGCATTATAAGGGCATACCATGAGTATAAAGGAAATAAAAAGACCAAGGTCATCATACCCGACTCGGCCCACGGCACCAATCCTGCCACAGCCACCATGTGTGGCTACAAGGTTGTGGAGGTGAAGTCCGATGGGAGGGGTGGCATAGACTTAGAAAAGCTGAAGGATGCTTTGGATGACGAGGTAGCCGCACTTATGCTGACTAACCCTAACACCCTTGGCCTCTTTGATGAGAACATTGGTAAGATTACCGAAATGGTGCATAGTGTTGGCGCTCTGTGCTACTATGATGGCGCAAACTTAAACGGCACCCTGGGAAAGGCCAGGCCGGGAGATATGGGCTTCGACGTTGTCCACATAAACCTTCATAAGACCTTCTCGACACCCCATGGCGGCGGTGGACCGGGCTCAGGTCCTGTGGGCGTGAAGAAAGAACTGATTGACTTCCTGCCTGTACCTGTGGTTGACTATGACGGTGAAAGGTATTACTTTAACTACGATCTACCCCATACCATAGGCAAGGTCAGGAGCTTTTACGGTAACTTTAATATTGTGGTAAGGGCCTATGCTTACATCCTCTTTAACGGCCCGGATGGACTCAGGAGGGTCTGCGAGAATGCTGTGCTCAATGCCAACTACATTATGGAAAACCTGAAAGACCTCTATTACCTTCCCTATGACAGATACTGCAAACACGAGTTTGTCATAAGCTCAAAGTGGCAGAAACGGGAGAATGGTGTCAGGACCATAGATGTGGCCAAGAGGCTTTTAGACTTTGGCATACACCCGCCTACAGTATACTTCCCTCTTATTGTCGAGGAAGCCCTTATGATAGAGCCTACAGAGACAGAGAGCAAAGAGACTCTTGATAATTTTATAAGCGTCATGAGGCAGATAGCAAAAGAGGCAAAGGAAAATCCTGATCTTGTAAAAAGCGCGCCACATGATACACCTGTAGGAAGACTTGACGAAGCTGCAGCTGCAAGACATCCGGTGCTAAGATATATAAAGAAATAGGATAGATGTTACACACGGCATTCATATGTTGCTCTTTATACTGCCACATATAGGTCATCGATTGGTGTTGCGTACAGGTTCAAGTATAACCAGTTGGTGTTCAAATGTATTCAGATCAGGAGGGATAATGTTGAAAAAAATTGACATGTACTATCCTGGTAAGACTAAATCCGTAAGCATAACCGGCCAGGCATGTTCTTTGAACTGTTCCCACTGCATGGGCCACTATCTAAGGGACATGATAAGCCTTAAAGAAGCGGACAATACCGATTCCTCCAGCTTTCTTATAAGTGGAGGCTGTGACAGAGAAGGGAAGGTACCTGTAAATAGATTTTTGGATGAGATTAAGATGCTGAAAAGAAAGGCCAGGCTGAATATCCACTGCGGTCTTGTGAATGAGGATGAGGCTAAAACCATAGGGGAGGTTGCTGATAAGGTATCCTTCGACTTTACGGTGGATGATGAGGCCATCCATGAAGTCTTTGGCTTGAATAAAGGCAGTGAGGATTATATAAGGTCCTATGAGTTTCTCAGGAGGTATACAGATGTGGTACCGCATATACTGATAGGCTTAAAGGGTGGGATCATAGACAGGGAATATGAGGCAATAAGGGTATTAAAGGACATGGGCACGGAGAAAATAGCGTTTATCATATTCAGGCCAACCATTGGCACACCTTTTGCGGACAGAAAGCCACCGGGGGTAATGGAAGCGGCTGACGTATTGAGGTTTGCCAGAAAGGCCTTGCCTCACGGGTATATCACCTTGGGGTGTATGAGGCCGGGTGGCTCATACCGGGATAGTATCGACAGGATGGCTGTAGATATAGGCGTGGACGGCATAGTAAACCCAACCCCGGGTGCAGTCATGTATGCCAAAGAAATGGCGTATGACATAAATATCAAAGAGGAGTGCTGTGTGCTATGAGGGTATCAGAGGGTACGGCCAGGGTAATAGGTCTAAGTAAAATAAGGTTAGATGCTTTTCCAACCACTGCATACATAATGGTGGGAGAAAAATGCAGGCGTGGATGCAGTTTTTGTACGCAGAGTATACGGTCTGATAGCCGCAGGGACTATCTCTCGAGGGTGACATGGCCAGAGTTTGATGATGACTCTGTGGCGGCCGGCATTGCCCGGGCCTATGGAGAGGGCAGCCTTAAGAGAGCATGCCTTCAAGTGGTGGACAGCAAAGAGGGTATGGCAGCTGTTCAGGAGGTATTAAAGAAGCTTAAGGCTGCCAATGATATACCAGTAAACGCCTCTGTCTATATCACATCGATAGAAGAGGCAGATGAGCTCTTTGAGCTGGGGGTAGATACAATATCCCTTCCCATCGATGTGGCTTCTAAAGAGCTTTACAGCGATATAAAAGGTGGTTCCTTAGACAGGCTTTTAGATATAATATATGGGCTGGCTGAGAAATATCCGGGTCGTATAAATACACACCTTATAGCGGGACTTGGGGAGACGGAGCAAGAGATGATAAAACTGATATATGACCTCCATAGACATGGGGTCTCTGTGGCCCTCTTTGCCTTTACTCCGGTGAGGGGTACTCCCATGGAAGGCAGGGGACAGCCCCATATAGGAAGTTACAGGAGGGTGCAGATTTCAAGGTATCTGCTTGTAAACGGCCTGGCCTCTTTCGATGATTTTGTTTTCAAGGATGGGGTGCTTGTAGACATTAAAGGTAAAAAAGAGATAATGGAGCTTTTAAAAGACGGAAAGGCATTTATGACTTCAGGATGCCCGGACTGCAACAGGCCCTACTATAACGAGAGGCCGGGGGGCACCATGTACAACTATCCAAGGCCGCTTACTAAAGATGAGGCGTTAGAGGCTATCTGTGAGAGCGGACTTTTTGAGGTGGATATGCGATGATGGAGAGGGTATGGAGGCTTATAGACACAGGATATAGTGATGGGGCTTACAACATGGCGGTTGACGAGGCCCTGATGGAGTCTGTAGCTGCCGGGGAAAGTCCCCCGGTGCTCAGGTTTTTCGGATGGAGCCCACCCACCCTTTCCATAGGTTATTTCCAGAGGGCAGAAAGAGAGGTAAATTTAGAGAGACTTAAGGGACAGGGCATAGGATTTGTCAGGAGGCCCACGGGCGGCAGGGCGGTCCTCCATGACAGAGAGATAACATACAGTGTCTCCATAAGGGAGAGCGACCTGCCTGGTTCTGTCATTGAGACATATAAGGTACTGAGCCTTGGACTTGTGGAAGGCCTGAAGCAATTGGGAATAGAGGCAGAGGTGGCATCACTCAAGGAGAGCGGGACAGAGAGGGCCCTTACCTCCGCCTGCTTTGATTCTCCATCATGGTACGAGGTGGTCTTTCATGGTAAAAAGCTCATTGGAAGTGCACAGGTGAGGAAATACGGGACCATCCTCCAGCATGGCTCCATCATGCTGGACTTTGACCCGCAAAAACTGGCGCTCACGATGAATGTGGACGACAAGGCAAGGGAAAGGATAGCTTCAATGCTCTCTAAGAAAGCGGGTAGCCTATCAGAAATGGCCGGCAGAGAGATAGGTTATTCTGAGGCTGGCCAGGCCATATCGGCAGGTTTTAAAAAGGTCTTTGGCATAGGCTATATCATCTCCAGTCTTACAGAGGAAGAAGAGAAAAGGGCATTGGAACTGGTAGAAAAGTATAAAAGCGATGAATGGAACCTCATGAGATAAAAGACCCCCTGACAACTGATCATCAGGGGTCTTTAAACACTTCCAGTAGCATTCGTGATATTCTCACACTGCTGATGTGTTTAAGCAATATCATGACTCTTTTAAAGGGCTTTAAACTACCCTCACTATCTCTTCATATCCCCTGTGTTTGAGCCTTGGATACAATGTTTTGCTCTCATCGAAGTATCCCAAGCATATCAGAAGGACTACCACCTTGTTATCGGGTATATTAAACTCCTTTTTTATCTTATCCTCCTCAAACCCTATCATGGCATGGGACTCAACACCATAATATTTTGCAGCATACATTAAAGACATATAGAGGAATGATGTATTTCTCACAGCAAAGTTGTTTCTCTTCAGCTCAGTATTATAAAGGACATTCCTGGCAAACTCGATACTTCCACGTATCTTGTCGTCGGGTGTGCCCACATCCCTCATGTACCACCATGCATCATTGGCCTCTGTGTAGGCATCCTTGTCACCAACCATGATCAAGGTAACAGGTGCTGCAAGTATCTTGGGCTGTTTTAAGGCTGCATCGTATAGCCTCTGCTTCGCCTCAGGTGACCTTACTGCTATTATCTCCCATGGTTGCAGGTTAAAGGCTGATGGGGCCAGTACTGCTAAATCTATTATCTTTTTTAATATTTCCTCATCTAAATCCCTGCTGCTGTCGAAGAAGTTGACTGAAAAAAAAACAATCCCCATCTCTGGGGATTAATCCTCGTTATAATTTCTAAAGGCTACACTTATGAGTCTATCAACCACTAAAGCAATAACACCACCAAGCAGAGCAGTATAGAGCTGGGGTATCTGCATTGCCTGTGCTATAGGGGGCGGGACGCTTACGATGAGCCTCACAGCGGTCGAAAGGATTAAAAACTTGGCTACAGCACCTATGACCATGCCGGCTATAGAGCCAATGTAGACATTTTTAATAAGCACGCGGAATAAGACCCACAGTATGACAATCACAGCATTTCCTAGCATGATGAAGGGTATCATAGGGGCAAGGGGAGGCGCCAGTGTACCTCTCATGAAGGCAATCCATGGGGTGAGAAGACCTATTATGATACCGCCAAGAGGGCCGACATATATGCCGGAAATCATCAGCATGGCATTTACAGCAGGACCGGTTACCATCTGAGGAAAGCCGAACATCTGAAATACCAGAGTGACAGCTAATAGAAGGGCCGTGCGTGTGAGCCACCGTACGCTGAATGGCTTTAAAGCGTTCTTTTCCATAGTATCATCCCCTTGTTATTTAATTAACTACTATAACTTATTATACTCTTGCAGAGGATGGTATACAATATATACTTACTTCTAACCGGGTAAATGGTAGAAAACAACCTGGATAAAGAGGATTTATATATTTGAGAAACTGGAAACTTGATATACCTGATGTTGACGATATAATTAATGCCGTTCAAATAAGTCAGCGATATGTGCTTTTTGGGATTCTCTGATAATTACAAGTGCAATAAATCTTAACTGTGATGTGATAGGAAGTGAAGATTTGAATTCAGGGCAATATTTTGATAAAGTAAAAGCTGTAATCCATTTCTTAATATATAAAAGCAAAAAATAGAATAATTAAGATAAGGGGATGTGTGTAATGATGAAGATAAAAGATATAAGGGTGTCAAGAATAAAGGCACCACTGAAAAAGCCCTTTAGGACAGCACTTAGAGAGGTAAACTCTGTGGAGGACGTGCTGGTGGAGATAGAGACCGATGACGGACTGGTAGGCTTGGGAGAAGCCGCTCCAACCGCTGTTATAACCGGCGATATACTGGGTTCTATTGAGGATGCCATATTGAACTATATAAGGCCTGCCATACTTGGGATGGATGTGCTTGACACAGATAGGGTTTTTCTGGCCATGGATAAATGCATACTGCATAACAGCAGTGCAAAGGCCGCAGTGGACATGGCCGTATATGACCTTCTAGGCAAATATTACAGGGTGCCGCTATACAAGCTTCTGGGAGGATATACCGACAGGATAAAAACAGATATTACTATAAGCATAAATGAGATAGATGAAATGGTGGAAGACTCTGTAAGGGCAGTGAGAGATGGATTTGATACCCTAAAGACAAAGGTTGGGGGAGACTATAAGAAAGACATTGAGAGGGTAAAGGCTATCAGAGAGGCGGTTGGGCCCGGGGTTAAGATAAGGCTTGATGCCAATCAGGGATGGAGGCCGAAGGATGCCGTAAGGGTAATTAATGCCCTGGAGAGGTATGACATAGAGCTGATAGAGCAGCCTGTACCGGCATGGGATATAGATGGCCTGGCCGATGTGACGAGAGCCGTATCTGTGCCTGTCATGGCCGATGAGGCCCTTTTTTCTCCCAATGATGCCTTAAGGTTAATCTCTATGAGGGCATGTGACATATTGAACATAAAGCTGATGAAGGCCGGGGGAATCCACAATGCGCTTAAGATCAATTATATGGCTGAGGCAGCTGGAATAGAGTGTATGGTAGGGAGCATGATGGAGTGCAAGGTATCAGTGACAGCGGCGGCCCACTTTGCAGCCTCAACGCACAATGTCACAAGGCTTGACCTCGATGCGGCGTATCTTCTGGCGGATGACCCTGTAGCAGGCGGTATAAGTTATGACGGTCCGGATATAAGCTTTGCTGAAGGGCCTGGCCTTGGGATAACAGGGATTAGATGATACAATGGACGTGATGACTGGGTGGATATAGACAAAGATACAAGGATCATCGCACTGTTTGGCAACCCGGTGGGGCACTCCATATCTCCGGCCATACACAATGCAGCCTTTACGAGGGCTGGCCTCAACTACATATACATACCTTTTGAGCTTAAGGAGAACCAGCTTGAGAGGGCACTGAACTCATTCGATTGTTTCAGGATTGAAGGCGCCAACGTTACCGTCCCCTATAAGACCGATGTTATCAAGTACCTGGATGAACTGGATGAAAAGGCAAGGATTATAGGCGCTGTAAATGTCATATCCTATTGTGACGGAAAACTAAAGGGATATAATACTGACGGCGACGGTTTTTTAATGTCTTTGAAAGAGAATGCCGGGATAACACCGGAGGGGCATACCATACTCATACTGGGCGGCGGAGGTGCTGCCAGGGCCATAGCGTTTTCTTTGGCAATCCATAGAGCAAAGAGGGTCTATATTGCCAACAGGACATATGAAAGGGCGGCAAAACTCTCAGAAGAAATAAACAGGGCAGCAAAGGGAGCCGCCGTTCCAATACATTTTGACTATGATAGTCTTAAAGCTGTATCGTACAAAGCAGACATTATAGTCAATGCCACTACTGTGGGTATGTCTCCTCATACAGATGAATCCCCTGTACCAATAAAGATAATACACAGCTCCCAGCTTGTGTGTGATGTGGTCTATAATCCCATCATGACAAGGCTTTTACGCGAGGCATCGGATAAGGGTTGCGACGTGCTTACCGGGCTTGGCATGTTTATATATCAGGCTATAGAATCCTTCAAGATATGGACCGGCATAGAACCGGACTATGACGAGCTATACGAGATTGCTTACAGGAAGCTTGCAGACTCAGATGGGAAAGGTCTATAAATATTATCGGTATTATTGGCATACAGCTATTTGGCTGTTCATAAGATTCAAAGTTGCATTTAAACGGTACAGCAGTATAATTATATATAGAAGTGGAAAATGTTTTTTAATTATTAAGCGTATTTAGATAAAATTATTATTATTAAATTGGGAAGGGGAATCACATGATGAAACGGTTGCCATCCAGGGATGAAATTGACGGTAAATACAAATGGAGGTTGGAGGACATTTATGGGAATGATGCACTCTGGGAGGAGGATTACGGGAAGGCATACTCATTGATTGAAAAGGCGGAGAGCTTCAGAGGAGGTATAGACATATCCAATGTTCCTGATGTGCTTAAGGCAAGGGATGAGGCCTTTATGCTGGTGGAAAGGCTTTATTCCTATGCTCGCATGAGGAAGGATGAGGATAACACAAAGGCAGTATATCAGGGCCTGGCTGACCGTGCCATGAGCCTTTATGTAGAAGCATCAGGCAGGCTCTCCTTTATTGAACCGGAAATACTTAAACTGCCTGGCGATGAACTTTTAAACAGGGCCAATGAAGATGCAGGAATGAAGGTATACAGGCATTACATAGAAAATCTTGTCAGGCAGAAGGACCACATACTTGATGCTGAAAAGGAGAGGATACTGGCCGAGGCACAGGAAGCACTGTCTTCACCTGGAGATATATATAGGATGCTCACCGACGCAGATTTGCGGTTTCCTGTAATAAAAGATGAAAATGGAGAAGAGGTTGAACTTTCTAAGGGAAGATACTCAAAAATGATATCGAGCTTTGACAGGCAGGTAAGGGAAAATGCCTTTAAAGCGCTTCATACCACATACGGTAGTTATATCAATACGATAGCGGCCTCAATGAGAGCAAACATCAAGGCGGACATCTTTAATAAAAATCAAAGGAGATTTAATTCTTCTTTAGAGGCTTCTCTTTTCCAGGACAATATCCCTGTGAGGGTCTACGATGACCTGATAGACACAGTTAACGAGCGCCTACCCCTGATGTACAGGTATGTGTCTTTAAGAAAAAGGGCGCTGGGGCTCAACGAGATTCATCTGTATGATATGTATGTGCCTCTGGTAAGAGAGTATGACAGGGAGTTTACCTATGAGGAAGCAAGGGATATAGTACTTGAAGGTTTAAGGCCACTTGGCGATGAATATCTTGACATTGTAAAAGAGGGCTTTGAGTCAGGCTGGATAGATGTGTATGAGACAAGGGGGAAGACCAGCGGAGGATATTCCTCATGGGCTTACGGTGTCCATCCATATATCCTCTTAAACTATCAAGGCAAGCTGGACGATGTGTTTACACTGGCTCATGAGATGGGACATTCGGTGCATACATATTACTCTGATAAAGCACAGCCTTTTATTTACAAGAGTTATCCAATATTCCTTGCAGAGATTGCCTCAACATGTAATGAGGCGCTGCTGATAAATCATCTTCTGGATAAATCTGGTTCAAAGGAAGAGAAGATGTATCTATTAAACCACTTTATGGACCAGTACAGGAGCACACTCTTCAGGCAGACTATGTTTGCCGAGTTTGAAAAAATTACTCACGGGATGGCAGAAGCTGGAGAACCGCTTACACCTGATACACTATGCAATGTATACCACGACCTTAATGCAAAATATTTTGGGCCTGATGCTGTAATAGATAAGGAGATATCCTATGAATGGGCCAGGATACCTCACTTTTACAACAGTTTTTATGTGTATAAATACGCTACAGGTTTTTCGGCAGCTATAGCATTGTCACAGATAATACTGAGGGATGGCAAAAGAGCGGTGGATAACTATACGGAATTTTTAAAGAGCGGCGGTTCCGATTATCCACTCAATATATTAAAGCGCACCGGTGTTGACCTGACTGTGCCGGAACCAATATATGATGCTCTTGATTTCTTTGAGAGGCTCTTGGATGAGTTTGAAAAGCTTATTTAGTCCTACCTGAGATGGTAGGATTTTTTATGTTTTCCATCCAGAAGTAGTATAATTAAAGAAAATACATAAATGGGGGATTGAACTATGAAAGTGACGTTTTGCGGTGCCGCAGGGATGGTGACTGGTTCATGCTATTATCTGTACGACGGAAAGACAAGAATATTGGTAGACTGTGGTATGTTTCAGGGCGGCAGGGAGATTGAATCTCTAAATAAGGCCGATTTTCCCTTTGATCCTGCCTCTATTGACTTTCTCCTTGTTACTCATGCCCATATAGACCACACTGGGAGGATACCGGTACTCTGCAGGAGGGGTTTTAAGGGTAGGATAATAGCCACAGAGGCTACTGCGGCACTCTGCAGTATAATGCTGCCCGACAGTGGTCACATACAGGAGATGGATGCAGAATGGGCAAACAGAAAGGCCATGAGGGCAGGCCGGGAGATGGTTGAGCCGCTGTACACAGCGGATTATGCACGGGAGTGTATGAAGTATTTTGAAGGGATAGAGTATGACAGGGTGATAGATTTGTCCGACAACATATCTGTCTGCTTCAGGGATGCTGGGCACATACTGGGTTCTGCCATCATCGAGATGTGGGTCAAGGATGAGGGGATAAAGATAGTATTCTCAGGTGACCTGGGTAATAAAAGACAGCCAATAATTAAGGACCCCACATATATTAAAGACGCTGACTACCTTTTTATAGAATCCACATATGGAGACAGGCTGCATAAAAGCATGGGTGACAGCCTGAACGAACTCTTGAGCATTATTAATGAGACATTTGAGAGGGGCGGAAATGTTGTAATACCTTCCTTTGCTGTCGGGAGAACGCAGGAGATAATATATGAACTCAATGCAATGGTAGAGAAGGATATGTTGAAGGGTATCTTTAAAATGCCGGTGTATATAGACAGTCCACTTGCCAGTGCCGCCACAGAGGTATTTAAAAAGTATGAAAAGGGTTACTTTGATGAGGAGGCTATGGCCCTTATAATGAGTGGGGATGACCCTCTAGAGTTTAAGGGACTGCACTTCACCGCCAGTGTAGAGGAGTCAAAGGCCCTGAATGCCACACCGGGTAGCAAGATCATTATTTCCGCCAGCGGGATGTGCGATGCAGGGAGAATAAGGCATCACCTGAAACATAACATTTGGAGGCCGGAGTGCAGTGTGGTATTTGTGGGATATCAGGCTGAGGGTACCCTGGGCAGAATGCTTTTAGATGGCCGTAAACATGTAAAGATACTGGGTGAAATGATCTCCGTAAAGGCACGGATATTCAACATAGACAGCCTGTCAGGGCACGCAGACAGAAACGGACTTATTGACTGGATAGACCATTTTGAAAAAAAACCTAAGCTTGCTTTTGTGGTTCATGGCGAGGACGGTGCTATAGACTCCTTTTCGGCACTTTTGAGGGATAGATATGGTATGGAGACAGTCACCCCGTCAATTGGAGAGACATATGACTTTGCAGATATCAAGATACCTCAGCCAAAGGTAAAAGGCAGGACGATGGGTGATGTGGCTGCAGGTCTGGAAGAGCTCAGCAATGAATGGATGGAGCTTACTGCCTCATTATCTGCGACCAGGATAGAGGATGACGAAAAAATTGCAGATATTAATCGGGAAATGGATAGGATAAGGGAGTCGTATAGAAGGATCAGGGAGCTTATAAAGTGAAATAAATGCAGCAGGAGACCGTTGGCCTCCTGCTGCATTTATTTGTCTATACTGTACTGTCCCTCGTCTGACTTTGCCTCTAAGCCCTTTAACATGGTGCCAATCTGGTTGGCATAGGTGTGGTATGTTTTCTGAAGACTTTCTTCATCTGTCTCCTTGGAGAATTTCTCCAGGTCGTAGCGGGCTTTTTTTAGGTTGTTTACCACTGTGTTTAATGCATTGACATCCGGCATAATATACACCTCCGATATTATTTTTTTCTATAAAGAAATTTTTATTCTTAATTTGTAGTCTCCTCTTCCATCGGGGCATTTTTATCACCTTTTAATGGGCGGTACATAGAATGTAATTGATAAATATTTGAGGAGGTGTGGCGAAAATGTGCGGCATTGCAGGATGGATAGATTTTGAGAGAAACCTTGTAGACGAGGATAAAATAGCTGCAGATATGGCAAATACCATGTCGCATAGAGGCCCGGATGCTTACGGGGTGTGGCTAAAAAACCATGTGGCCTTCTCCCACAGAAGGTTGATTGTAGTAGACCCCGCTGGTGGCGGGCAGCCTATGACAAAGGTATGGGGTGAGAATGAATATACCATTGTGTATAATGGTGAACTGTATAACACAGAGGATATAAGGGCAGAGCTGAAGCTTCTTGGCTATACGTTCATGTCCTATTCGGATACAGAGGTGCTCCTGACCTCATACATAGAGTGGGGGCCAGATTGCCTTGACCGCCTTAACGGTATTTTTGCTTTCGGCATATGGGACGAGAGAAATCAGAGGCTTTTTATGGCCAGAGACAGGATGGGGGTAAAGCCATTGTTCTATACGGTAAAGAACGGGTCTTTAATCTTTGCATCAGAGATAAAGGGAATTCTTGCCCACCCATATATAGAACCGGTAATCGATGAGACCGGCCTGGCCGAGGTGCTGGCGATAGGGCCTGGCCGCACTCCAGGGCAGGGGGTGTTCAAGGGGATTAAAGAGCTAAGGCCTGGCCAGGCCCTTATATACAGCCGGGACGGCTTGAAGGTATGGCGGTACTGGAGTTTTAAAAGTATCCCTCACAGGGATGACTTTGAAACTACTGCAGCAAAAGTCAGGGAACTGGTCGTGGATTCAGTAAAAAGGCAACTGGTATCCGACGTACCTGTCTGCACATTTCTCTCAGGCGGCCTCGATTCCAGTGCCATAACGGCCATAGCCTCAAAGGCATACCGGGATAAGGGCAGTATACTGGACTCGTACTCTGTGGATTATGTGGATAATGAAAAATATTTCAAGTCAGGTGATTTTCAGCCAGACGCCGACTTTATGTGGGTAGACAGGGTTTCGCACTGTCTGGGAACTAACCATCACAAGGTTTATATAAGCAATAGTGACCTTGCCGACGCCCTGACAGACGCTGTAAGGATAAGGGACCTTCCCGGTATGGCCGATGTGGACTCGTCGCTCCTGCTGTTTTGCCGCGAAATAAAGAAAGGTGCCACCGTAGCGCTTTCGGGCGAATGTGCCGACGAGATATTTGGAGGTTACCCATGGTTCAGGATGAAGGAGGCGTTAGAGGCGGATACATTTCCATGGTCCTTATCCCTGGACGAACGGTTGAAGGTTATATCTTCCGGATTGCGGGAGAGGATAGATTTTGAGGGTTATGTGAGGGACAGGTACAAAGAAACGCTCAATGAGGTACCACAGTTAGAAGGAGAGGGTCCGGAGGAGGCCGGGAGGCGACGACTGTTTTATCTCAACATAAACTGGTTTATGCAGACGCTCCTGGACAGGAAAGACCGCATGAGCATGGCAAGCGGGCTGGAGGTAAGGGTGCCCTACTGCGACCACAGGATAGTAGAGTATGTGTGGAATGTCCCATGGGATATGAAGTTTCACGGCGGAAGGGAAAAGGGGCTGCTGCGTGAGGCGTTGAAGGGGATACTGCCAGATGACGTCCGACTGAGGAAGAAAAGCCCATACCCCAAGACGCATAACCCACAGTACACCAGTATAGTAAAAATGAAATTGAAATCAATCATGGATGACAGCGCTTCGCCGCTTCTGCAGATAGTGGATACTGGTGCCGTAAACAATCTCATTGACACAGGTGGAGAATATATAACAAGGCCATGGTACGGCCAGCTCATGACAGGACCACAGATGATGGCATATCTTATACAGGTGGACGCATGGCTTAAAGAGAATAAGGTCATAATTGAGGTTTGAGAGGGCAAGCCCTCTTAATTTTCTAAGATAATGAGAGGCTTTATAGGGAACTATGGAGTCCCAACCCGTGGATAAAATTACCCCCATGGAAATAACACATGGGGGGTAATTTTATCTTGGTGCATTCCTTCATTTGCTCATCGCACCTGGCCACTGGTAAATTGCCAAGGCTGTGATATAATGATTATATGCGATGAAAGGAGCTGAACATATGGAGGTAGTTGAATTTTTATCACAGGTAAACAACCTATCCGGTATACCCGGTTATGAGAAAGAGGTATCCGGTGCTGTCGCAGGTATCTTCAGGGAATACTGCGATGAGGTTGATGTGGACAGGTTCTATAATGTCATAGGGAAAAAGTCCATGGGGGAAGGGGAAAGGCCCAGGGTGATGCTGGCTGCCCACATGGATGAGGTGGGGATGATGGTCACTGAGATTGATGACAGGGGGTTTATTAAGTTTACGGGTATAGGAATAGACCAGAGGATTCTCCCCGGCCAGGAGGTAAGGGTGCACGGCAAGAGAGAACTTCTGGGCATAATAGGTGCCAAGCCGCCTCACCTGCAAAAACCGGGAGAGGCAGATAAGGCTGTAGATATAAAGGACATGGCCATAGATGTAGGCATGGGTGCTGAAAGTGTAAGAGATATAGTAAGGGTGGGCGACCCTATAACATTTAAGAGCCCCGTCATTCAAATGAATGGCAGTTTTATAAATGGCAAGTCCTTAGACGACAGGGCAGGGGTGGCAGTCCTCCTTGAGGCAATGAAAGAGCTTGATAGGCTAAAATATAACGCCGATGTGTACTTTGTGGCTACAACCCAGGAGGAGCTGGGGAGTCGTGGTGCTAAGATAAGTACCTATGCCTTATCGCCTGATGTGGGTATAGCCATTGATGTAACCCACGGGGACACGCCCGATGCGCCGAAGGAGAGGACATATGCCGTAGGCAGGGGCCCTGCCATCGGTATGGGACCAAATATGCACCCTGTCCTTACGCAGAAGCTGATCGACACAGCAAAGGAGTACGGTATAGACTATCAGTTGGAGGTTATGGCTGGCCATAGCGGTACTGACGCATGGGTTATGCAGGTGTCAAGGGAAGGGGTGCCCACCGTACTGGTATCCATACCCTTGAGGTATATGCACACCACAGTGGAGACATTAAATGTAGATGATGTCAAAAAGGCAGGGAGGCTCATTGCACTTTTCATAGCCTCACTGAAGGAGGGAAATGAATGGCTGAACTATTAAAGCGTCTTACAGAGGCAAACGGCGTCTCGGGCAATGAGACAGAGGTCAGGAACGTCATAAAAAAAGAGATAAGGCAGTATGTGGATGACATGTACACAGATAAGATGGGAAACCTCATAGCATATAAGAAGGGAACATCCAGTAATCCCAAAAGGGTGATGCTGGATGCCCATATGGATGAGGTTGGGCTCATCATAACGCGGATATGCGATGATGGGATGCTCAAATTTGGCGATATTGGCATAGACCAGAGGGTACTCCTCTCCAAGAGGGTGCTTATAGCGGGGAAGGTACCGGGTGTCATAGGCATAAAGGCCATACACCTTCAGGAAAAGAATGAAAGGGAAAATGTCATAAAAGTTGAGAAAATGTACATAGATATCGGGGCGACTTCAAGGGAAGAGGCGGAAAGACTTGTAAGCCCGGGGGACTATGTGACATTTATTACCGAATTTGAGCCCATAGGGGACGGCAAGGTAAAGGCAAAGGCCCTGGATGATAGGGCAGGCTGTGCTGTCCTTATAGAGGCGCTCAAAGAGAGGTATCCCTGTGACGTGTATGCCTGCTTCGCAGTGCAGGAGGAGGTTGGATTGAGGGGAGCTGGCGTTGCAGCCTATCAGATAAACCCCGATGTAGGCATAGCGGTAGAGGGCACAACATGCTCTGATGTCCCGGGGGTAGATGAAAACATGTATTCTACCGTGATGGGTGACGGCCCGGCCATATCCCTCATAGACAGGAGCTCATACTCCACAAAGGAGATAGTGAATAAGCTTATAGAGGCTGCAGAGGGTGCAGGGATACCATATCAGATTAAGAGGACGATGACAGGCGGCAATGACGCAGGCATGATTCAGCGTACTGGGAAGGGTGTCAGGACAGGCGTGGTCTCGGTACCTGTAAGATATATACACTCCCCTGCTGCCATAATGGACTTAGATGACTATAGAAATACTGTGAAGTTGATAAAAGAATTCTTAAAAAGGAGCGTGCTTTAGATGAAAGAACTGTTAAAGAGGCTTACATCTGCCTATGGCCCCTCGGGCAATGAGGAGGAGATAAGGGAGGTCATAAGAGAAGAGATAAAAGGCTACGTAGATGAGATAAGGGTTGATACACTGGGGAACCTTATAGCAGTAAAAAGGGGCAACGGGAGCAAAGTGATGCTGGCCGCCCACATGGACCAGATAGGCCTCATTGTTACATATATAGACGACAGGGGATTTCTAAGGTTTGCACCTGTGGGTGGACTTGGAGTTACAGACCTTGTGGACAGGAAGGTCAGGTTTAAAAATGGGACTGTAGGTGTGGTGAGCTACGAGAATGAGATCAAGGAAATAAAGGATGTCACTATCAACAATATGTATATAGATATCGGCGCTTCAAGCCGTGAGGATGCCCTTTCCATGGTGAAGATTGGTGATGTGGCAGTTTATTACACACCCTTTGGCGAGAACAGAGGTAAATGCACATCCTGTGCCATGGACGACAGGGCTGCCTGCGCCCTGCTTATAGAGACTATCAGGAATCTTAAGGATTCGCCCCACGAGATATACTTTGTCTTTACCGTACAGGAGGAACTTGGCCTTCGCGGTGCCACCACAGCAGCCTATGCCATAGAGCCCTATGCGGCCGTAGCTGTGGATGTTACAGATACCGGCGACACTCCAAAATCAGTGCCGATGGCAGTAAAACTTGGGGCCGGTCCTGCAATAAAGGTGTTTGACAACTCTGTAATGGTACACCCTGCCATGAAAAATATAATGGTAGATGAAGCGGAAAAGCTTGGAATACCATACCAGTTGGAGGTACTCAAACATGGTGGTACGGACTCAGGGGCTATAGCCTTGAGCCGCAACGGGGTGCCAACAGGGGCGCTTTCCATACCATGCAGGTATATACATTCTGACAGTGAAATGGTAGATATATCCGATATAGAAAAGGGGGTAAGGCTTCTTACGGGTATGCTTCATGATGGTATAAGATTATAGGGGTTCTTTTTGCAAGAGTAATGGCCCGGTGGTATACGAATCACTGGGCCATTGTCTATATGCTTCTTTGTATTTTACTGCCTGTCGTTATGACCTCCCGCTTAAATTTGCTGTTTATCTCTTTTAGTACTCTGTTTATGCGGCTATCATACCCCTTATCAAAGATGGAAATTTGCCTTGCAGCTCCTTCGGTCAGGTTTGAGACGGAAACCCCTATGAGCCTTAGTGGTTCTTTAATGTCTATGGAGTCTATGATTTTACAGGCCAGGCCGGAAATTTCTTTTTCACTGGATATAATGTCATTACAGGTCTTGCTTCTTGTGTATGTCTTGAAGTCCGCCGTCTTATACTTTACCGTTACGGTCTTTGCGTAGAGACCGTGCTTTTTTAAAGAACTGGAGACCTCTTTAGAAAACTCCAGGATATATTTTTTAAGTACATCCTTGTCCGTGGTGTCACTCATCAGGGTTGTTTCCCTGCCTATGGACTTTGTTTCCCTGTAAGTTTCCACAGGCCGGTCGTCTATGCCGCGTATCATGTCGAATATTTCTGAACCAAATTTGCCGAACAGTTTTATAAGCTGATCTCTGGTGAGGTTTAATAGGTCAGCGACGGTGTATACCCCTATGCTGTTCAATTTATCAGCCGACTTTTTACCTATACCGTGCACCTTTACGACCGGGAGAGGCTTTAATATCTCCGGCACCATGTCCATTGTGATTATCATCAGTCCGTCGGGCTTATTCCAGTCCGAGGCCAGCTTCGCCAGAAACTTGTTGTATGAAATACCAACTGATACGGTTAGGGAGGTCTTTTTAAAGACTTCTTCCTTTATGGATTTTGCCGTCTCCATGGCGTCCCCACCTGTTACATCCAAGTAGGCCTCATCGATAGACACTGGCTCTATAACGTCTGTGTATCCGTAGAGTATCTCAAATATCTTGTCTGATACCTCTTTGTATCTTTCATGTCTGACAGGTAAGAAAATGCCCTCGGGACACAGGGCCTTAGCCTTGTACATGGGCATGGCTGAGTGTACCCCATATTTCCTGGCCTCGTAAGAGGCAGTAGACACCACGCCCCGTCCTGAAAGGCCTCCTACTATGACGGGTTTGCCCTTCAGGGATGGGTTGTCCATCTGCTCCACTGATGCAAAGAATGCATCCATATCCACGTGTATGATGTTTCTTTTCATAAACCTCACCTTAATATTATTATAGTATATTGTACCGGTAAATATAATACTGTTTGTTGTATCCTTCTCATTGGGGTATAATGGAATAAAGAGGTAAGCAATGTAAAAGGGGGATATGCAAATGGGAACCTTTAATAAGTTTTTAATGTTTATACTTGCTGTCGTAGCCATTGTGGCAGCGATAGCCCTTATAGTACTGGGCAGTGGAAGGGCAGATGCCATGAGCTTTTTAAGCAATGCCCAGTGGTCTATGGCTGTAATTATCGCAGGTGTAGTTATTATAGTGATTGGTGGCATTGGTCTTATAATGGCCTTTTCCAAGGGTGCGGCATCATCAAAGCCTGCTGCGGCGGGAAGTTCATCCTATATGGCCAGGCCGTCATCCGTGGCAAAAAGGCAAAACAGCAGCGAATTCTTGACCATACCATCAAATTACGGAGACATAAAAGTATCTTTCAACACCATACGCAGCCTGGTTGAAAGGGCAGCAATCATGGTAGAGGAGCTTAAGACTACAGAGATAACGGTTGGCAAAAAGGAAGACAATATCTACCTTGAACTGGAGGTTATGGCTGCAGCAGACCTTAATATACCTGAATCTGTGGGAAAACTCCAGAGGACTGTCAGAGAATATTTAGAAAATGCAATATCTCTGACCATAGGGAATGTAGATGTTTGCGTTAGCAATATAACGAATACATACAGAAAAAAAGCGGACACCACTATTTAACATATTTTGACAGTCTACCCAATGTATCAATATCAATTTCACCCTGCAGGGCTATCCCATCAGGTGTATATTCTTCTGCCGTTATTTTGCCGTTCCTATGTACCTCATCCAGAGCACCAGCATCGTCGTAAGGAATGAGTAGATGAGCCCTTTGTCTGAAAGATGGTAAGAGTTCCGCTATCCTGTTTATCAGACCATCTAAGTTTATCCTTTTTAAAGCAGATATCCTTACTGAACCTGGTAAATTAAGCGTATAGGCAGAGCCGGGGACTTTGTCAATCTTATTTATAGCCAGTAATACGGGCCTTGTATAGGCCCCTACCTCTTTTAACACGCTGTTTACTGTGGCGATTTCCTCATCCATCTTTGAACTTGAACCATCTACCACATGGATCAATAAGTCTGCCTCACTCACCTCATCCAGGGTAGCCTTAAAGGAGTCGATAAGCTGGTGAGGCAATTTCTTTATAAACCCCACTGTATCTGAGACAAGGACAGTCCTCCCATCCGGCAGGATAAGGGCACGGGTGGTGGTGTCAAGGGTGTCAAAGAGCCTGTCATTAGCCGGTATGTCAGAGCCGGTAAGTGCATTTAAAAGGGTGGACTTTCCTGAATTGGTATATCCTACCAGGCTTATAACCGGATACTTTCTGGATATCCTTATGACACCCCTATTTTTTTTGACTGCCTCCAATTCCTTTTTAAGACGGGAAATCCTCCGCCTGATATGCCTGCGGTCGGTCTCAAGCTTTGTCTCGCCGGGCCCTCTAGTACCGATTCCACCACCCTCTCTGGAAAGTTCAATACCTTTACCTGTGAGCCTGGGAAGGAGGTATTGAAGCTGGGCCAGTTCCACCTGTATCTTGCCCTCCAGTGACTTCGCTCTTTGAGAAAATATATCGAGGATGAGCATAGTTCTGTCTGCTATCTGGATGTCGATTTCGTTTTCCAGATTCCTCTTTTGTATTGGTGATAGTTCATCATCAAAGATAACGACATTGGCATTTAGCTCACCAGCCATGAGTTTTAGTTCCTGAACCTTTCCCCTCCCTATATAGTATGCAGGGTCTATCCTCTCTTTACGCTGTGTAACCCTGCCTGCTACGGTAATGCCGGCCGTTTCTGCCAGAAGTGCCAGCTCATCTATTGACTCCTCATCTTCTGTGCTGTTGACTATACCGGCTAAGATTGCCCTTGGTCTGTCTTCTGCTTCATTTATCATTATATAACCCCCATGTTTAGCATAAAAATATTATACACCATTGTCACGGCATTAATAAAAATTAGCTTTATACTGCGTTTTTAACTAACATAAAATGTGATAGACTTTTAATAGTAAATAGTAATCTAAAATATGGGAGGCCTTTACATGGACTGCTTTTCAGAGAGGTTTCAAGCGGCAAAGAAAAGGAAAGAAATAGCTGACGGTATAAGAGCAAAGATAAATCAGGTAGATAGACAGATAGATGAACTGGGCGTGAAAATTTCAGAATTTAAGAAGTCCATGGACAAAGAGAAAGGGGATGTTGACAGATTAAACAGGTTCAGCCTTTCAAGGCTGTGGGCATCAATCAGGGGCAACGGAGTGGAAAAGCTGAAAAAAGAAGAACAGGAGTATATAGAGGCCAAGATAAGGTGGGAGATTGCAACAAGGCAGTTGGAGCAATTGAACAAAGAAAGAGAAAAACTGAGCCTTGACCTCACCGCACTGGGTAATGTGGACACCGAATATGAGCAGGTCTTGAAGGAGAAAGAAGAGATATTGAAGAGGGAAGACTCACCCCAAAAAAAGAGGTTTTTGGAACTCATTGAAAAGGGAGAGACATTAAAGAATAAGGAAAAGGAGATTAAAGAGGCTATAAATGCAGGTAACAGGGCAGCGGACGCCTTGAGAGGTCTTATAGATGATCTAAATACGGCCGAAAACTGGGGCATATATGATATGCTGGGCGGTGGACTTATTGCAACTGCTGTAAAACATTCCAGTATTGATAAGGCGGAGGAACAGGCATATTATGCGCAGAACGCCTTGAGCAGCCTTAAAAAAGAGCTGGCTGACGTGAATAGGTATATGGACCTTGGGGTCCATCTCGGAGGCCTGGCCACCTTTGCCGACTACTTCTTTGACGGTTTTTTTGTGGATTGGGCAATCCAGACCAGAATAGAGGATGCACACAGTAGAGCCGCCGACCAACTGGGGCAGGTAGAAAATCTGATAGCAAAACTGGAGTTTGAGCTCAATGAAACAGTTAAGGGTCTTGAAAGAATAGAAAAAGAGAAAAAAGAGATATTAGAGGGTTAGCAGATAAAGAGAAATTTGAGACACAAACATCTGCTGCAATTTGTTACATAAAAATAAAGATGATATAATTATGTAAAAGCATAGTTTTACTGGCATATAAGGGGAGGGTACAATGAATTTGTATGAATGGGTTGGGGAACCATTAGTCAAGGCATCATGGGCCTATTATGCTGATCTCAGGAATTTCGTGTACGTGACATATAAAACGATAGAGAATTCGAGTTATGAAAAGAAAAGGATAATAAATGAGCTGATTAGATATAAAATAATGGGTACAACCCTTGGAGAAAATGAGGTAGTCAATAATCTCTCAATGCTTGAGGACATTTTAAAAGATGATGGACATAATGACAATGAGGTTAAAGTGGCATTAAGTAGAATTATAGACATTCTATTTATCAGTAGAAAGATATTTTTTGGAAATGGGGAAGATAAGATACTCATTGCCAGCAGGGATGATATAATTGCCACATTATTAGTGGAGCTTCTCATCAGAGGGGGGTTTTCAGCAGGGCATGTGCGGGATTTAGATGAGCTACTATACATAGTTGATAATGCCAGACCCGATCTGATACTAATAGACTTAAGTATTTTTGACTTTGGTAGCAATAAGTTCCATGAAATGTCCGATTATAATTTGAATGAGATACCATTGATTGCCATTGCCGATGAAGGGCAACTGGAGATGGTAGAGAAAGAGATTAAACTGTGTATATTTGATTACATAATAAAGCCGTTCAACCCCTTGGAAATTGCATGCAGAATAAGGCTTGACCTTGAAAGGTACAGTTCTTTTAGGGATACATGTTTAAGGGATGCGCTTACGAATGCATACAATAGATCATACTTCATTGAGCGTCTATATCAGGAGTTTGGTCAGTTTAAAAGAAACAGGCGACCGTTCTCCGTTATGTTTTTGGATATAGATAAATTTAAAGATATCAATGATATATATGGCCATGTGGTTGGCGATAAGGTGCTTAAGGAGTTTTCATTTGCTGTCATGTCATCATTGAGAAATTGTGATATCTTTTGCAGATATGGCGGAGATGAATTTGTCATTCTGATGCCTGATACGGACGGAAAGAGTGCTGTAAGGGCGGCAGAGAGAATAAGAGAGAACATATCCTCACTTAAAATTGATTGTGGAGAAACTGATATTATGCTGTCATTCAGTGCAGGCGTTAAAGAGATGGATGACAGCATAACATCCTGTGACGAAATTATAAAAGCCGCAGATGCTGCGATGTATGCGGCTAAGCAGGCTGGGGGCAACAGGACAGAGAGGGTGAATGGCAAAAGAAAGGGCAATATCATAGTGGTTGACAGCGGGAAGGGATTACTGGAGATCTTGAGGCATACATTTGATGAAGACAAAATTGTTTTAATCTCACCTGACGAGGTTCACCTTTTAGAAAATGATGATCCGGCTGTTCTTTTAATAAATGATATTTCAACTAAGGTGGATGGAAAGACTGTACTCAATGAGATAAAAAACAGGCGCATGGATTTTAAGGTCATATATTTAACTGAGGACAAAAATGTAAATTCAATACAAGGGGCGGATATAATATTTTACAGACCTTTTTCTATGACAGAGTTGGAAAATGAGATATATAAGCTGAGTAAGATGTTATAAGCATATTGAGACATATGGGGCTTGAAAAAATTTCATAATTTACTATTCAAAGCATAGTTTTTAATATACGTAGTTAATGCAAAAATCAGATTAATATCAAACTTGTTTAAATTCGTCGCAGGTGGTATAATTAAAATAAATAGAGAGGAGGATGGCCATGGCTGTATATACAAAGGAATTGGGAACAGTAGAAATATCTGATGATGTAGTAGCTGCAATAGCTGGTCTGGTTACGTTGGAGATAAAGGGTGTTGCAAATATGAGCGGCGGAGTAGTTGACGGCATAACAGAGGTGATCGGCAGAAAAAATTTAGCCAAAGGCATAAAGGTGAAATCTAACGAGAGAGATGTGACAATTGATGCGAACATAGTAATAAATTATGGAGACAGCATACCCGAGGTATCTGACAATATACAGAGAAAGATAAAGAATGATGTTGAAAAATATACCGGATTGAATGTGGTGGGTGTAAACGTACATGTTGTCGGTATAAGTCAGCCTGAGGAAGCAAAAAATCAGCAGGCGAGTCGCGAGGATACCCTGCAGGATGTAGTACAAACAACATAATATAAATATTCAGACATATGGTGGCGCTCCTGCCACCATATACTTTTATGATATCTTTTAAGAGGAAGAGATTGAATAAGAAAAGGTTTGAAAATAGTAAGGGACATCATTATGAGGCGCTCAAATATACAATAATTGGTCAGAAAAGGTCAAAAACGGATTTGTTTTTATGATGAAGCGGAGTAAAATTATAGGTGAAAAGATAAATAAAGCCAATGAAAGGAGGCGATGATATGTATACGGTAATGCTTCTTGTAGTTGGCATAATCTCAAGTCTGGTGTTCCATCCGCTGTTTAACAGTAAAGCCGGAAGCACCTATGCAGAAAGACTGAATAAGATTTATGGCACATACTGGGCAGCACTCATAGCTCATATCATAGGCGCATGGGCCGGAGACGCAGTCCTGGGTGACTGGGCCTGGATGGCATACGGCTACAACGTAATTGCTGGATTTATTGGCGCAATAGTAATCGGTTATATCTGGTATTTGATTGCCAGGAGCCAGACCAAAGCCGAGGTTAAGTGATATATGACCAATATAAAAGATGGGGGTAGGTTTTCCTACCCCCATCTTTTATGTATATGTTATAATTTGTTTAAGGATTGGTATGACAAAAACCTTTATCAAAAGTTATCCACGATATGTTATAATAAACTTATCCGTATGTAAATTCGTAGAATTATGCGGCTGATTATGAAAATTAAGGAGGCATAGTATGACAAATGATGAGAAAATACTCTTCATCTTGGAGGGCATGCAGGGCGATATTAAAGGGCTCAAGGATGACGTCAGCGGCCTAAAGCAGGACGTAGCTGTCCTCAAGGATGACGTCAGCGGCCTAAAGCAGGACGTAGCAGAGCTTAAGAACGGTCAGAAGAGGCTGGAGAAGCGTCTTGTCAAGGTGGAGATAAGCCAGGAGAAGACGAGGAAGGATATTGAGATATTGACAGAGGTACATAGGTCGTATCAAGAAGCCCACATAAGGGAGCATAAAGAACTAATGGAAACAATAGATAATAGGACAGGTGTGATAGAACTGGCCCTGAGGCACAACTCCAAAAAGCTCAATAAGATTGCAAATGATATGACTTTTATCAGGTATAGACTGTTTGAGGACGAGAAAGATATCTTTTCCATAAAGAACAGGATAGGTATGGAGTAACAGGTCTGCCATAAATCCGGCAGACCTGTTTAGCTTATATATCTCGCTTTTTTGATGTAACAAACTATTAAGTGGGGTATTGTGAATAAAAGAACAATTGTATTTGTGATAGTAATCACAGCGGGGCTCATAACAGCAATTGCTGTTTCAGGAACTGATGAATGGTTATTTGCAGGGCAGAGGGTTAAAGATATCTCGCAAACGGAGACCTGAAAACCAGGGGTTGAAAAATGCAATAAGAGAAACTGCGCCTGCTTTTCAAAGAGGTTATATAAACAGGTTTACATTTCCCTCGTCAGCATGCGCCAGGTATGTGGCCACACCGGCATAATCAATGCCATCTATCAGCTCTTCTTTCTTTATGCCCATTATGTCCATAGACATGGTACAGGCTATAAGCTTTACACCCATGGCCTGGGCGGACTCCATGAGCTCATTCAAGGAGTAGACATTCTTCTGCTTCATTATCGACCTCATCATATAGCTTCCTATTCCGCCCATGTTCATCTTAGAAAGCTTTAACTTCTCTGGACCCCTGGGCATCATCCAGCCGAACATCTTTTCTATCATAGACTTTTGTACCCTTACCTTCTGCGCTTTCCTCAGTATATTAAGGCCCCAGAATGTAAAGAACATGGTTACATCGTCGCCCATGGAGGCGGCACCGTTGGCTATGATGAAGGCAGCCATTGCCTTGTCCAAGTCACCTGAGAACACAATCATTGTCTTTTTGCTCATAATGCCACCTATGCCTTTTCTACCAGTGCGGTTATTACGTTATCCTTTTGCTCCAGGGACAACAGCTTGTTGCCTGTCTTTTTGCACCACGCCTCTACATCCTTTAAAAATCCAAAGTCGGATGCCTCAATCTTAACGACATCGCCGGGGGCCATGGTCTTTATCTCCTGAAAAAGTTTCATTATAGGTCCGGGGCACTGAAGCCCCTTGGCATTTATATACCTTTCCAATGCTATCTCCTCCCTATGCAGTTTCAAATGGATAAGAGGAAATACCCCCATCCAGTATCATGATATTTTCAAACCCCATCTGGCTCAATATCCTGTAAGCCATATATGCCCTCTTGCCAATTTTACAGACAAGGACTATCTCTTTATCTCTTGGAAGGTTTACGGCTTGCCTCTTTAACTGGCCAAAGGGGATATTAACCGAGCCGGGAATGGAACTGATTATATACTCTGGTTCACTTCTTACATCCACCACATAGTACCTGCCGAGGTTTTCATGTAGCTCTGTGGGGGAGATACCCCTCAGCTTTCCATCCAGTTTATTGACTGCTACCTCTCCAGCTACTATGGTTGATGCCATGGCCGTTGAGACAGGTGGTGCGTAAGCTAAATCCAGGTTTACCAAGTCATCAGCCCTTGCACCAAATGTAATAGCGGTGGCCAGGATGTCTATGGGCTTGTCCACTACTCCTTCTCCTATTATCTGTCCCCCGAGTACCCTGCGGCTGTTTTTGTCAACAATAAGCTTGGTGGTAATCATCCTGTAACCGGGTATATAGTGTGCCCTGTCTTCCGAGGGGACAAGAACTGTCAAGACGTCATAGCCATTTTTCTTTGCGCCTGTCTCATTAAGTCCGGTCTTGGCGGCGGTCATATCGAATAATTTTACTATGGTTGTACCGAGAACACCCTTAAAGGACCACTTGCCATCTGCCAGATTTATGCCAGCTATCCTGCCTGTCTTATTGGCAGTGGAACCCATGGGATACCATACCTTCTGGCCGGTTATGAGGTTTACATTCTCTGCACAGTCACCTACAGCATAGATATCCTTTATATTTGTCTCCATGTTTTCATCAACTGCTATTGCCTTTGTAGGGCCAAGCTCTATTCCGGCTTCGACTGCAAGCCTGGTATTTGGCCTTACCCCGATTGAAAGTACCGCCATATCGCAGGGGAGAGTCCTTTTGGACGTGACGACCTCTTTTACGGTCCCATCACCCTTGAAGGCCTGTACCGCCTCGCCGGTGAGTATATTCATGCCTTTTTCCTTGAGATAATTCTGCATGGCCATTGCTATTTCCTTGTCAAAACCTGGCAGGATTGTCTCCATCATCTCAATTATGGTAACATTTACTCCTCTCTTTGCCAGGTTTTCACCTACCTCTAAGCCTATAAAACCTCCGCCTACAATCACGGCATTTTTAACGCCTGAGTTTACAAGTTGTTTTATCCTATCTGCGTCGACTACCCGCCTTAAGGTAAAGACATTACCAATATTGACACCATCTATAGGTGGGATAAAAGGTGAGGCTCCAGTGGCAAGTATGAGCTTGTCATAGGGAAACTCTTTCTCCGTGCCGGTGTTTAAATCCCTTGCCAGCACGCTCTTTTTATCAGGGCTTATTTTTAATGCTTCCCACCCGGTGAGGACATCTATGTCCTGTTCCATCTTAAAATCCTCGGGGTTCCTTACGACCAGCTCACCCCTCTCCTTTATTACATCGCCGATATAATAAGGGAGGCCACAGCCTGCATATGATATATCACTGTCGGAAGTAAGGACAGTAATCTCGGCCGCTCCGTCCTCTCTTCGAATTTTGGAAGCAGCCTTTGTACCTGCAGCCACAGCTCCTATTATCAGATAACGCATTTAATTACCCCCTCTTTATTTTACCCTATCCCCTTGGGGGTAGGATCTGTCTATAATTTATCATATCGTCATGTTTGTGTCAATAAGGTATACACCTGATTTTGTATCCAACCTTCAGATATATCTGTAGCAATTTCTGCCAGTATCTGTTGAGGATGCATATGCAGCAGCCACAAAGGTGCTAAGGCCGCAAAAGAACTGGTGAGTAATATTTATATGGTTTTGTTGTAAGGGCTATAAAAAAGTGATAAAATAAACATTACTGGTTTATGCGAAACAGCAAGAGGGAGGGATATGAGTGGTCAGGGTTCTGAGTTATTTAAAGCCATACTGGCATTTGGTTACAGCGGCGCTTGCACTTGTTTTTTTTCAGTCGATGGCGGATCTTTATCTTCCAACACTGATGGCGGACATCGTTGATACGGGAATAGTGAATGGCGATATCAATTATATCATGTCAGTGGGTATAAAAATGCTTTTGGTAGCATTGGGCGGGGCTTTAAGTGCGGTATTGGCCAGTTTTTTTTCGTCCCATGCAGCCATGGGATTAGGTAAGGCACTTAGAGAGGAGATATTCAAGCGTGTAGAGAGATTCTCGTTAAGTGAGTTTGACACCTTTGGGGCAGCTTCCCTTATAACAAGGACCACCAATGATGTGACACAGATACAGATGGTTACGATGATGTCATTGAGAATGGTGGCAATGGCCCCTATAATGGGGATAGGCGGCATAATTATGGCCATCTCAAGAGCGCCAAGCATCTCATGGATATTTCTTGTGGTCATACCGGTTATCGCCTTAGTAATAGTGACTATATCAAGGATTTCTGTACCGCTCTTCAGGTCAATTCAGAAAAAGATTGATACCATTAACAGGGTTTTGAGGGAGAACCTTACTGGGGTGAGGGTAATAAGGGCTTTCAACCGGATAAACTACGAGAAAAAGAGATTTGATGACGCAAATGAAGACCTTACCGATACGGCCATAAGGGTTAACAGGCTAATGGCAGGCCTTATGCCTATTACAATGTTGATTTTTAACATGACGACCGTTGTTATCATATGGTTTGGCAGCAGGCGGATAGATGCGGGAATCATTCAAGTGGGCGACCTGATGGCGTTTATTCAGTATGCAATGCAGATAATGTTTTCTGTGACAATGGTATCAATGATATTCGTAATGTATCCGCGGGCCTCGGCGTCTGCGGAGAGGATAAATGAGGTATTGGATACGATGCCAGGGATAATGGATCCAGTTAAACCTCAGATACCAGAGGAAGTCAGGGGGGGTGTGGAATTCAAGGATGTGACATTCCGCTACCCGGGGGCAGAAGAGGCAGTCCTTTCAAATATCACCTTTAAAGCTGAACCGGGTAAAACTACTGCAATAGTAGGGGGCACTGGTGCGGGAAAGACCACATTGCTCAACCTGATTATGAGGTTTTATGATGTGGAAAAGGGCAGTATACTCATCGATGGGGTAGACATAAGGGAGATACCTCAGGATGTTTTGAGGTCCAACATAGGCTATGTACCACAGCGTTCTACGCTGTTTACCGGGACTATAGCAGAGAATATAAGGTATGGCAAGGATGATGCCACAGACGATGAGGTAAGGCATGCGGCCTCAATAGCTCAGGCCCTTGACTTTATTGAAGAAATGGATGATAAGTTCGATACAATCATTTCAGAGGGAGGTACCAATGTATCAGGTGGGCAAAAGCAGAGACTCTGCATTGCCAGGGCTATTGTAAGAAGGCCGAAGATATATATTTTTGATGATAGCTTCTCTGCCCTTGATTTTAAAACCGACGCAAGGCTAAGACAGGCACTTCGCAAAGAGACAAATGATGCTACAGTCATTATGGTAGCGCAAAAGGTTGGCACTATAATGGACGCAGACCAGATTGTGGTACTTGATGAGGGTAAAGTTGTTGGGATTGGCACTCACAAAGAACTGTATAGAAGCTGCGATGTATATAGAGATATTGTGCTGTCGCAGTTGTCAGAAGAAGAGGTGGTATTATGATGGAGAGGCGTCATGGAGGCCATGGAGGTGGGCCGCCTATGGCGATGGCTGTAGAAAAGCCGAAAGATTTCTGGGGCAGTTTAAAGAGGCTTTTGGTGTATCTAAAACCCTTTACGGTACAGGTTGCCCTGGTATTCATTATGGCAGCCTTGAGTACAATATTTAATATATTGAGCCCACGGTTTATAGGCATGATAACCACCAAACTTTTTGAAGGATTTATGGCAAAGTTGAATCATATACCAGGTGCTGCTGTGGATTTTCATTATATATCGAATGTACTTTTAGTTTTGGTTGCACTGTACATCTTGAGTTCGCTTTTTGCCTATGTACAGCAGTATATCATGGCGGGGGTTTCTCAAAAGGTAGTCTTAAACATGAGGAAGGACATAATGCAAAAGCTCTCAAGGCTGCCCCTGAGGTTTTATGACAGTAATTCACACGGAGATATCTTGAGCCGCGTGACCAATGATGTGGACAACATAAGCAATGCACTGCAGCAGAGCGTGACACAGCTCATCACCGCAGTTGTCACACTCATTGGTGTGGTGATTATGATGCTTGCCATAAGCCCTGTCCTTACACTTGTTACAGCAATAACTCTGCCGCTCAGCATAATAGCAACCACTTCCATAGCGTCACGTTCGCAGCGATATTTTGCGCGGCAACAGAAGACCCTTGGGGAACTCAATGGCCATGTTGAAGAGATGTATGGCGGGCACAACGTTGTCAAGGCGTTCGGGCATGAAGGGGATGCAGTTAAGGAGTTTATAGAAATTAATGACAGGCTGTATGACGCCTCATGGAGAGCCCAGTTTGTATCAGGAATTATAATGCCCATAATGAATTTTATAAGCAATATAGGCTATGTCTTAGTATGTGTGGTGGGCGGGGTAATGGTGACAAGAAAGAGTATAGCCATAGGTGATATCCAGGCGTTTATACAGTATTCAAGGCAGTTTACGCAGCCTATAACACAGACAGCCAACATAGTGAATATAATACAGTCTACCCTTGCTTCCGCTGAACGTGTGTTCCAGGTGCTGGATGAACCTGAAGAGATCCCGGATAAAGAGAACGCAGCCACGATTGAAGATGCAAAGGGAGAAGTGGACTTTGAGCATGTCTATTTCAGCTACAACGAGGACGCTCCGTTGATTGAAGACCTAAACATAAGCGTCAAATCCGGACAGATGATTGCCATAGTTGGACCGACCGGTGCCGGCAAGACCACCCTTGTAAATCTCTTGATGAGGTTTTATGATGTGCAGAAGGGTAAAATTATGGTGGATGGGATAGACATAATGAACCTGAAGAGGGAAAACCTGCGCAGAATTTTTGGCATGGTCCTTCAAGATACATGGCTTTTCAGGGGGACTGTAAGGGAAAATATAGCCTACGGCAAGGAGGGGGCTACAGAAGAAGAAATAATTAGAGCTGCCAAAATAGCCAATGCGCACCACTTTATAAAAGCTCTTCCGGATGGATATGACACGATACTCAATGAGGAGGCCTCAAATATTTCTCAGGGAGAAAAGCAGCTTATCACCATTGCCAGGGCTGTACTTGCAGACCCTGATATATTGATACTGGATGAAGCTACAAGCAATGTGGATACACTCACAGAGATATATATACAGAAAGCTATGAAAAACCTCATGAGTGGAAAGACCAGCTTTGTCATTGCACACAGGCTTTCTACCATAAGGAATGCAGACCTTATTCTTGTCATGAATGATGGTAGGATTATTGAGCAGGGGACACACGATGGGCTCATGAAAGAGAATGGATTCTATGCTGACCTCTATAAGAGCCAGTTTTTGGGAGCCTTTGCAGGGGATGCTGTGTGACTAAGCCTGTAGATTTTGATTATATCAATAAAGAGGATATTGCGATACCGCCTCGGCTTTATCTGCCATGGCGGTATAATTTTTTGAGCAGGCTTAGTATTAGTCAAAGCACCCGGTAATAATTTTGCCGTTGTTCCGGTAAGGTGGGCATGTCTTTTCCATGGGTTAGTGGCTTTTGCTATCCGTACATGACTCTTATTCCCTGGCAAAATTAAATTATAATATTAATAAGGAAATAATGCTAAAATTATGATAGTATAATTACTTAAAGCAAAAACATGAGATAAAAAATGAAAATAGCAGTAATTTAGGGATAAAATACTCAAAAGTGCATTATCGGCATAATTATACAGTTTGCAACAATGGAGGAAAAAAGATAATCTAAATAAAACTAATAATTTGGGAGGGGGAAAAATGAAAAAGAAGGCACCTGCATTTTTAGTTCTTTTGATGGTGGTTGTGCTCATACTGACATCCTGCAGTTCGTCAACTTCTGGTACTGGGCAAAACCAGCCGCAGCAACAGGCCCAGCAGCCGCCTGCTCAGGGTTCAGGCCCGGTGGATGTCTCTAAATCGGAGTCTTCAGTGGTAAAGGTCATAGAGGCCTCAAATCCTGCCAATATACCGGCTGCAGCTAAGAACAGGCCGGATACCCTGATAGTGGGTACGACAGCGCCGTCTGGGAAGTTTAACCCTATCTACGCAGATTCGGTATATGACTCATATGTTACAGAGCTTGTCTTTGACGGCCTTTTGATGAACGACGAGAAGGGTAACCCGATACCCAATGTGGCAGAGAGCTGGGATATATCAGAGGACGGCAAGACATATACATTCCATTTGAAAAAGGGGATAAAGTTTACCAATGGCCAGGAACTTACCGCAAAGGACGTGGAGTTTACATACACAGCCATAGCAGACCCTAACTATGATGGCCCCAGGATGGATTCCGTGATGGACCTGGTGGGGTATGATGAGTATCATAACGACAAGGAGGGCAAGGTGCCGAAGCTTGAAGGCATCAAGGTGATAGATGACTATACCATCTCATTTACTCTCAAGGATGTAAAGGCTTCAGCATTAACCAGTGATTTTGGCTACGGGATTATGTGCAAGGACTACTATAACTTCGAGAAGGGCAACATACAGAAGCTCAAAGACCTTTTCTTGAAGCCCATGGGCTCCGGGGCGTATGTATTTAAGGACTATAAGGCTGGACAGGAGATAGACTTTGAGGCTAACCCCAATTATTGGAAGGGCGCCCCAAAGATAAAGAACCTCATCATGAAGGTTACCAATGCTGATACGGTCATACAGGAGCTTACCACGGGTGGAGTGGATGTGGATATAGTAGCGGCCAGGCCGGAGAACATTAAGATGCTGCAGGACGCAGGATTTATAAACATCATATACTATCCGTCCAACAGCTATGGATACATTGGGTGGAACCTGCGGCTTGACAAGTTTAAGGACAAGAGGGTGAGGCAGGCCCTCATGTATGGCCTCAACCGGCAGGGCTTCATTGATGCATACTATAAGGGGTACGGACAGGTCTGCAATGCACCTGTATCCTTGGTATCGTGGGCATACACTGATGACATCAACAAATACCCCTATGACCCGGACAAGGCAAATCAGCTCCTGGATGAGGCCGGCTGGGTTAAAGGCAGTGATGGCTTCCGGTATAAAGACGGTGAAAAATTTGTCATACACTGGATGACATATACAGGAAGTAAGTATGTGGATACCCTCATACCCATAGTAAAAGACAACTGGGGAAAACTGGGCATAGAGGTGGTGCCAGAGCTGATGGAGTTTTCAACCCTTTCTACAAAGGTATACGACGAGCAAAACTTTGAAATGTATAATATGGCGTGGTCGCTCTCTATAGACCCAGACCCATCGGGGATATTCTCCATATCACAGGATGTTAAAGGTGGATTTAATTCAGTAGGGTGGAGAAATGATGAGAGTGAGAAACTGATTGAACAGGGCCTTAGGGAGACAGACCAGCAGAAGAGGAAAGAGATATATCAACAGTGGATAAAACTGGCAAACGAGGAGCTTCCATACCTGTTCTTGAGCTACTCTGACGATGCATATGGCATAAGCTCAAGGGTAAAGGGACTTAAGATAAGTCCGTATGAGGACTGGACGTATTACATCTATCAGGCTGAGCTGGTAAATCCATAAGAGCAGTTGTGCCCGGCTAATGCCGGGCCACACACTAAAAAACAGACACATGAAAATTCA
>NZ_VTPS01000018.1 GCF_008274215.1 Calorimonas adulescens
TTTAGTTGTTCTTGAGACATTAGATAACGCACCTCATTCCCCATAGTGACATTTTATCACGATAGTCTACAAGGTGACATTATCATAAAATAACCACAAAAGTTTTAACAAAAGTGTTGACATGTGTATTTTTCCATAGTATAATAAAAAACGTCGATTGACATGGGGGTGTAGCTCAGTTGGGAGAGCACCTGCCTTGCAAGCAGGGGGTCAGCGGTTCGAATCCGCTCATCTCCACCATATATGGGCTTGTAGCTCAGGTGGTTAGAGCGCACGCCTGATAAGCGTGAGGTCGATGGTTCGAGTCCATCCAGGCCCACCATAAGTAAGTAAAAAATGCCCCTTATGGGGAGTTTTTAGCCCCCTTTGCAACCCTTGCGATTAGCAAGGGAATTTTTGTATGTAGATATGGCAATAATTTGATATGGAATATTATTTTGAGGTGTTTTAAGTATGTCTTTAAATGATGTTATTAATGTGTTTAAGTCAAATAGCATTGAGGCATATTTTGTAGGCGGTTCGGTAAGAGATGAAATTATGGGGCGTAAAAGCAGCGATATTGACTTTGCTGTCCCGTTAAAACCTGAAGAGGTCATGATGGTTTTTAAAGAAGCGTCCTTTAAAGTTATACCCACAGGTCTTAAATATGGAACAATTACAGTATTGGATGACGGGACAGGGTATGAGGTCACGACATTCAGGCAGGATATAAGTTATAGTGACTCAAGACACCCTGATATGGTAGTCTATGCATCTGATATACGTTCAGACTTATCCAGAAGAGACTTTACCGTAAATGCTATAGCTAAATCACTGGATGGGGAAATTATCGATCCTTTCAATGGCACTGAAGACATAAAGAATAAAATAATAAAATGCGTTGGGAACCCGTATGAAAGGTTTAACGAGGATGCCCTGAGGATAATGAGAGGAATCCGGCTGGCGGTAGTGCTTGGATTTGAGATAGAAAAAAATACTTTAAGTGCAATGAGGGAATTATCATATAAACTTAAAGAGATATCGGCCGAGAGGATACAGGTAGAGTTTGTGAAGGCAATGACATCTGACAATCCAGACAGGGCTATGGACTATTTTTTAGAAACTGGCGTATTCCATATAATACTACCTGAAATTGAACAGGCAGTTGGAATGAAGCAGAATAAATATCATGAGTTTACTGTGTACGAACATATAAAGAGGGTTGTTACTGGAGTCCCGCAGGATAAGGTCTTAAGGATTGCTGCCCTGCTCCATGATGTGGGCAAGGTATTTACCCGTTCATATCTCATGACAATAAGCGGTGTGGTATACAAGAGTGGAGACAGTATATATCTTCATGCAGACAATGAATATCTCTTATATGGCAGGAAATTTACAAGGTATATCAACAAAAAGGTGTTGGTAAAGGGGCATTATCAGTACAACCATCCCGAACGCAGGATAATAGTAAAGCACATTGAGGAAACAAAGACTGGCGTTGAGAAATCTATTGATGAAACAGACATTAAATTCATTGGACACGAAGTGTTTTCAGAGCAGATAGGGGGAGAATTTTTAAATAGGCTAAGGTTTGACAACGATACAAAGGATGCGGTTTTAAATTTGGTGAGGCATCATATGGATGTAATCAAATACAGGCCAGCTACGGAGTATGACATAAAGAGGATTATGGTAAGCATTGGCCGAAGGGATGTTGAAAGATTTATAGAACTTTATAGGGCAGATGGTGATGCCAAGGGTAAGGGAAAGGTGGACCAGGACTGGTTTTTGAAAGAATACATGAGGTTATTAGATGAGGATTTCCCTTACAGCGTGAATGAGCTAAATTGTGATGGGTTGGGTTCTAAGATTATCGATATCTATTATGAGATGAAAGGCAGACGGCCTAAGGAAGAGATTAAGAGGATAAAAGAGGATATATTTGACAGGGTCTTGAGAGACAATAGTTTGAATAATGAAAGGGATATTATAAATATTATCAGAGAAATATTGAAGAGGTATTAAAAACCTCCTTTGTGGCAATAATTACCTCAAAGGAGGTTTTCTTATGGGTCGATGTTTCGTGTGTGGGAGAGAGACACAAAATGAGAGCACACTTTTGAACCAGAAGGTGTGCGATAAATGTTATGAAAAGATAAAAAATATCAGCACCAGGGACCCGGATTATGAGTATTACATAGGGGCAGTAAAGCTTATACTTCAAAATTATGTTAACAATCTTTAAAAGTTTATTGAATTACCTCCATCAATAATATACAATGATGTTAGAAAAGATTCATGGGGGTGTAGTTATGGCTTTGCTCTATTATTTAGATGGGGAAATTTTGGAAGAAGAACCAAAGGTATCTGCCCAGGACAGGGGATATAACTTTGGCGATGGTGTTTATGAGGTGATAAGAAGCTATAGGGGTAAGCTGTTTGCCCTTGAGGATCATGTGGAAAGACTTTTCCGCAGTGCCTCATATATAGATTTAAAACTTCCATATTCACCAGACGAGATGTCAAAGCTTATTACCGATTTTTATAATAAAAGCGGAAATCCTGAGGCTGCAGTGTATCTGCAGATAACTCGCGGTGCTGCTGTAAGAAACCATACCTATGAGAGAGGCATGAAACCTGTAGTTTTCATGTATTCCAAGCCGCTGGATGATAAACCCTTAAGCTATTATGAGGGTGGTTTTAAAGCTATAACAGTCCACGATGGAAGATGGGATATGTGCCAGGCTAAGACCATCTGCCTCTTATATAACATACTGGCCAAACAGAAGGCAAAGGATGCTGGATGTGATGAGGCTATATTTGTAAGGGACAACGGAGAGGTTACAGAATGTGGTTCATCTAACCTCTTCATAATAAAAGATGGCATATTGAAAACTCATCCAGCCGATAACAGAATACTTTCTGGTATAACAAGAAAATACGTCATAGAAGTGGCCAGAAAAAACGGTGTACATTTCAGAAATGAGATATTCTATAAAGAGGATCTCTTTACTGCTGATGAGGTATTCATGACAGGTACCCTTTCAGAAATCTCCCCATTTGTAGAAATAGATGGCAAGACGGTTGGGAATGGGAAACCGGGAGAGATTACCCTTAAACTCCTCCATTCATTCTATGAGATGGTGAGGAGTGTTTAGGACCTTAAGGTCCTTTTTGTTTATGGATATAGTGCTTATAGCGCCCTTTGAGGGTTTAAAAAGCACAGCGGAAGAGATTGTAAAAGAAAAAAATCTCCCGGTGGATGTTGTGCTGGGAGACCTTAGCGAAGGGGTACGGGTGGCAAAGGAGATTGAGTCTAAAGGGGTTGGAGTAATAATAAGCCGTGGTGGCACATATCAGATGATAAAAGAAGCAGTGTCGGTTCCTGTAGTAGAGATACAGGTGAGTGCCTTTGATATATTGAGGGCGCTTAAAGGTTTTTTGGGTACTGGTGATACTATAGGGGCGGTAGGTTACGAAAATGTGGTCTATGGGGTAGAAACCCTGGCAGAAATTATGGACCTTAACATATATAAGGTGATATTCAAAGATGAAGATGAGGCACCCAGACAGGTCTACGAGGCTGCCAGGAAGGGCATAAAGGTATTTGTGGGCGATACCATAGGGATAAGGACAGTTAAAGAGATGGGGCTAAAGGGCAACCTCATCACCTCAGGCAAGGAGGCCATACTGCAGGCTATAGATGAGGCATTCAGGGTGCTGCAGGTGAGGACACAGGAGAAGGCACGGACTGAGCAGTTCAAGGCTATAATTGATTTTGTTCATGATGGCATTATAGCTGTAGATTCTTCGGGGAATGTATCTATATTTAACCGCATGGCTGAGAGCATATTTAAAAAATCCGGTACCCAGATTGTGGGTAAAAATGTAAATGAGGTTATCGAAACCTCAAAACTTCCAGAGGTTTTAAAGACAGGCAAGCCCCAGTTGGGTAAGCTGCAGCAGGTTGGAGATATCATGATTGCTACCAATAGAGTGCCGATAATAGTGGATGGCAGGGTATATGGAGCAGTAGCTACATTTCAGGATGTGACCCAGATACAAAAGATAGAACAGAAGATAAGGAGAGAACTGTATCATAAGGGCCTTGTTGCAAGGTATCACTTTGAGGATATAGTGCATAAAAGCAGGATTATGGAGGATGTAATAGGCCAGGCCAGGAAATATGCCCACCTGGACTCTACTGTCTTAATACTGGGTGAGACAGGTACTGGTAAGGAGCTCTTTGCTCAAAGCATACACAATGAAAGCCCTCGCTCAAAGGGGCCATTTGTGGCAATAAACTGTGCTGCACTTCCAGAAAATTTACTGGAGAGCGAGCTTTTTGGATATACAGAGGGGGCTTTCACCGGGGCGAGAAAAGGCGGTAAGATGGGTGTTTTTGAACTGGCACACAAAGGCACCATATTTTTGGATGAGATAGGTGATATGCCTTTGGATCTCCAATCGAGGCTCCTTAGGGTAATACAGGAGAAAGAGGTAATGAGAATAGGTGATGACAGGATAATACCTGTGGACGTAAGGATAATAGCTTCAACCAATAAAAACCTGGAAGAAAGTATAGAAAGAGGAGAGTTCAGGAAAGACCTGTATTACCGTCTCAACATCCTCAGCCTGAAGATACCGCCACTCAGAGAGAGACGGGAGGATATACCACTGCTTGCTGAACACTTTGCGCGGGTTCATTCATCTGAGATGGGTAAGGAAATAAAAGGGATTACAGAAGATGCCTTGAAGGTTCTCCTGGAATGGGATTACCCGGGAAATGTTAGACAGCTTGAAGGTATCATTGAGAGGGCTGTGGCGCTATCGGATGGTAGGTATATAGATGTAAGTGACATAAGGCAGGTAGACGGTTACAGACAGGATACTAAAGAATATGAGATATACGATAGCGGTATGACCTTGAAGGATATAGAACTCAAGGCAATAAAGGAAGCCCTTGAAATAACTGATAACAATAAGACCAGGGCGTCTAAGCTTCTTGGCATAGACAGGACTACGCTCTGGAGGAGGTTAAGAAAGCTGGAGAAGTGATATATATCACAGCAAATTGACGATAGATGTAATACAATTGATAAAAAATCAATCCAGAGGTGAACAGGATGGCTTTAAGGAAGATAATAAAAATAGATGAGGATAAGTGCAATGGATGTGGAGAGTGCATAACACCATGTATAGAAGGTGCGCTTATCCTGGAGAATGGGAAGGCTAAGGTCATAAAAGAGGAATTTTGTGATGGCGGCGGCGTGTGTCTTGCTTTCTGTCCCACAGGTGCTCTTACCATAGAGGAGAGGGAGGCAGAGGAGTTTAACAAGGGGGCAGTAAATGAATATTACGGTGATGATAATAAGAGAGAAGAGACATGTATATTTTGTGGCAATTCCGAGTATGAGGCAGCAATAATTGACTTTAGGTTTCAAGGTATAAAGAGGCATGTTTGCGTTAAATGTTTGCCGAGATTGATACATGGATAGGGTCCAGACCTTATGGTCTGGACTTTTGACTGTGCATTGTTTAAAATTAGCTTGAAAAGCAGGGCACCACAACAGCAGTTTTGATATAGACGAGGACGTCATGTATACAGCATTAAAATTATACACACGACTTATAGAGAACCTGATTGAATAAAGCAGTTGCATCAAAAATGAGTTTGTATTGTATTTTGCAACACTATTGCATAATACAACAGCAATATGTTGTATTATGCAATAGTACAGGTTTTTAATTGTCCGGAAGTGGTGTAAAATCGTTCTGGCATAAAACTTGCTATATAACAGCGTGTAAAATTAAAACAGGAGGGATTGTATGAAAAGGTTTGCTGTTGTCGCTAACGCAAAGGATAACGTTGCCACTGCTGTCAAAGAATTAGAGGCAGCAGAAAAGGTCTTACTGGACGTAGACGGTGGTACAAAGGAAATAGTGCTAAATCAAAAGGTCCCATTTGGTCACAAGTTTGCCATCACAGAGATTAAGAAGGGAGAGGAAGTAATCAAATATGGGGAAACAATAGGCAGGGCAACCAGCGACATATATCCCGGTGATTATGTCCATGTACACAATGTGGAAAGCGAGAGAGGGAGGGGTGACTGGAAATGAAAATAAAAGGGTATAGGAGAAAAGACGGTAGTTTCGGTATAAGAAATCATTTGCTTGTAATTCCATCCTCAGTTTGTGCCTCAGAGGTCGCAGCAAGGATAGCCTCCAATGTGGAGGGAGCTGTATCTATACCAAATCAGCACGGCTGCTGCCAGGTTGGAGCAGATATGGAGCAGGTTATAAAGGTACTAATTGGGCTTGGTAAAAATGCAAATGTAGGTGGAGTGCTTGTGGTTGGTCTGGGCTGTGAGGGGGTACCCACGGAACGCGTAGCAAATGAAATCGCTTCTACAGGTAAGCCAGTACAATATATAATCATTCAGGAGTGCGGTGGAACATTGAAAGCTGAAGAGGTGGGCACAAGATTATTGAGGGAAATGGCACAGGAAGTTTTGTCCATGGAGAAGAGCGAGGGGGATATATCAGAACTCATACTTTCTATTGAGTGTGGTGGGTCTGATACCACATCCGGCCTGGCCTCAAATCCTGCCGTAGGTTATGCCTCCGACAAGCTGGTGGACATGGGTGGTACATCGATTTTCTCAGAAACCACTGAATTTATTGGTGCGGAACATATCCTTGCAAGGAGAGCAGTTACCGCTGAGGTTGGTCAAAAGATACTGAACATTGTAAAGGCCTGTGAGGATAAAGCCAAGACAATGGGTGTGGATATGAGAGGAGGCCAGCCTACCCCGGGAAACATAGAGGGTGGGATCACAACTATCGAAGAAAAATCTCTTGGCTGCATTTACAAGGGCGGTACCAAACCCATACAAGATGTGCTGGATTATGGTGAGGCCCCAAAGGGCAAAGGATTGTATATCATGGATACACCCGGACAGGACATAGAGTCTATTACAGGTATGACAGCCGGCGGCTCGCAGATAGTGGTCTTTACTACGGGCAGGGGTACGCCAACTGGTTCTCCCATATGTCCGGTTATAAAGGTTACCGGTAATCCATGGACATATGAGAATATGAAAGATAACATAGATATAAACGCTGGAACAATAGTGGAAGGGGATCAGTCCTTAAAAGAAGTAGGGGAAATTATTTTTAATGAGATAGTCAATGTGGCAAACGGCAAGTTGACAAAGGCAGAGGCACTTGGCCACAGGGAGTTTGGAATTTATAAGCTGATATCAACTTTTTAAAAATGGGGGTAATGTAAATGCCAATAATGAAGTATATGAAAAAGATACCAGGGGGTATGATGGTTGTTCCACTGCTTTTGGGTGCCGTTATAAACACCCTGTTCCCAGAGGCTTTAAATATCGGCGGTTTTACAACAGCTCTTTTCAAACAGGGTGCTATGCCGCTCATCGGGCTTTTTGTGCTCTGCATGGGGTCACAGATAAATTTCAAACAGGCAGGAATTCCACTGGCCAAGGGTGTGGCCCTCACTGCAGTCAAATTTCTTATTGGTGCTGTAATTGGATGGCTGGTTGGAAGATTTATGGGGCCCAGCGGATTATTTGGCCTCACACCGCTGGCGATAATAGGCGCTATGACCAATTCCAATGGTGGGCTATATGCAGCATTGGCCGGTGAATTTGGAGACGCCAGTGATGTCGGTGCCATATCGGTTTTGTCTATAAATGATGGCCCATTTCTCACCATGGTTGCGCTTGGCGCAACTGGCCTGGCCAATATTCCTTTTATAGCATTCGTGGCTGTTCTGGTACCTATTGTAGTTGGGATGATTTTGGGCAACCTGGATGAGGACTGGAGAAAGCTTCTGGCTAAAGGGCAGGACCTCTTGATTCCATTCTTTGCATTTCCATTAGGTGCCGGTCTTGACTTTAGAACAATATATACAGCCGGCTTACCGGGTGTGCTATTGGGGCTTATGACGGTTGTTTTGACAGGCCTTGGTGGCTACTATACAATTAAATACGGTTTTAAAGAGAGAAAAGGTGTTGGAGCAGCCATAGGAACGACCGCAGGAAATGCTGTAGCCACACCGGCTGCTGTAGCGGCAGCAGACCCAAGCCTTGCAGCTTTAGCACCGGTTGCCACGGCACAGGTTGCAGCCTCTGTAATAATAACAGCCATACTATGCCCTCTTTTAACATCATATCTGGACAAAAGAGAAAAAGCGGCTGCTAAATCATAAAAGTGGAGGATACATGATGCAAAAAGCTGTAATAATTGCAGATGATTTTACCGGGGCAAATGACACAGGAGTACAACTTAGAAAATGTGGGTTTGACACTGGGGTTTTTATTGACCCAACCAGAATTGAGAACCCGAACAGATGGGACGCAATTGTAATTGATACAGAATCCAGGTCTGTTCCAAAAGAAGAGGCTTATAACATATTATCGGACGTGTCGGAAACAATAAAAAAGAACTTTAAGCCCTCAATCGTATATAAAAAGATCGATTCCACACTGCGTGGAAATATCAGTGCCGAGATAAGGGCCATATGTGAACACATGGATATAGATATAGTTGTGTTCTCTCCCGCATATCCGCAGATAGGAAGAACCACAGTAGGCGGTGTACATCTTTTAAACGGGGTACCTATCAATGAAACTGAACTTGCAAATGACCCAAAAAATCCGGTTAAAACTGCAGTGTTAAAGGACGTATTGACGGCCGACTTTGATATCCCATGCGATGTTGTTACATTAAATGACTTAAGGCATAATCTGCGTGAGAAACTCGAAAAAATAAGACCACCATATGCCGCCATATTTGATGTGGAGACACCAGAAGACCTCAGCATGATAACACAGGTAGCAGCTTTACTGGACAAAAAGATTCTGTGGGTTGGTTCTGCAGGTTTAGCCAATGCCCTTTTTGAAAACTGTAAGAAGCCACAAAAGCCTGTCCTGAGTGTGGTTGGAAGTGTTAATAGCGTAAGCATAGAACAATATAACTATGTTGTAAAAAATAATAAAGCCAGTGGGATTGTGATGAATGCAGTCAATCTGTTAGATAATGAAAAAATTGAAATTAATAGGATAATAAATGAGGCAGATAGGCTTCTTGGTATGGGGATGGATGTCATCATTTCAACCACCAGCGCAAGGGCAGATTACGAAGACATAGTAAAGTGGGCAAAAAACAAAAATATGAACATGAGCAATGTGAGCAAAAAAATTGCGGACTCACTGGGGACTGTTGTCAATAACCTGATGGATAAGCACAGGCTTTCAGGATTATTTATAACAGGCGGGGATATTGCTATAAGTGCAATAAAGGCGATGAGGGCTGATGGTTCTGTGGTTGTAGATGAGCTGGAAACAGGCATACCTGTATTAAAGATTCTGGGAGGGCCCTATGATGGGACAAACCTCATAACCAAGGCTGGGGGTTTTGGAAAGGCTGATTCCATAAGTCACGCTATAAAATATCTCAAAGATGTTGGAATGTAATAGAAGGGATGAAAAGATGAACAAGCCATTAATTGGGATTACTATTGGTGACCCTGCTGGCGTGGGTCCCGAGGTAACCTTGAAAGCACTCAAAAATAGAGAAATCCTTGATTCGTGTGTACCTGTAGTAATAGGTGATATTAATGTAGTCAAGAAAGCCGCTTCAATAGTTGCTTTCGAGTCGGATATTAACGTCGTTGATAATACGGATGACTGCATTGACCATAAAGTAAACCTTATTTCTTTAAACAATATGAAGGATAGCTATCAGTTTGGCATGATACAACCAGAGTGCGGCAGGGCTGCATTTGAATATATAAAAAAGGGTATTGAACTGGCTCTGGCCGGGAAATTGAGCGCCGTTGTTACCGGACCGATTAATAAAGAGGCATTGAACCTGGCAGGTTATCATTATTCGGGGCACACGGAGATTTTTGCTGACCTCACCGGTACAAAGGATTATGCAATGATGCTTACAGGTGGGCCGTTGAAGGTTATCCATGTATCCACCCATGTATCTCTAAGAGAGGCCTGTGACAGGGTTAAAAAGGAAAGGGTATACAAGGTAATAAAGCTGGCGAAGAAGGCCATGAATGACCTTGGTTTAAAATCTCCCAGGATAGCCGTGGCAGGCCTGAACCCCCATGCTGGTGAAAATGGATTATTTGGCGATGAAGAGATAAAAGAAATCATACCTGCAATAGAGAAGGCGAAGGAAGAAGGGATTAATGTAAATGGCCCTCTGCCACCTGACACTATTTTCCTGCATTGCAAAGATGGCAAGTATGACATTGCAGTAGTCATGTATCATGACCAGGGACACATACCCTTGAAGCTCTTAGATTTTATGGGTGGAGTGAATGTTACGGTAGGGTTACCTATAATCAGGACATCGGTAGATCATGGTACGGCATTTGGAAAGGCAGGCAAAGGGACAGCAGATGAAACAAGCATGATAAAAGCTATTGAAATGGCAGTACAATTTGCAACAAACCGATAATTATAAAAAAGGCCGCAGCTGTATAATCAAGCTGCGGCCTTTTAGCGCGCCCGGCATGGGCTAAGCTAAAGCGGTGAAAGTCCGCTATGGACTTGGTATTAAACCTGCCAAGAGCAAGGGTGTCCGTCGTGAGGTCCGGGTACCCACCAGAGGTGGGTGGTAAAGGAAGCTTAAGGCAAAATCCCGGTTTGAGGAATTTAAGCTTCATATAGGGCTGGCTTGGGGTATTTGAGATAAATTTTTAATGGCGTGATTTTAAAAAGCTATTTTAAAATCCTCTCAATTGCCTCCTTAACTCAATTTGCTTTCTAAAAATTTGTCTGAACAATTTATCTCTTGTTGTTTCTATAATATTTGTAAAGGTATATTTATAATAAACGCAATCGGCAGATGCAGGGTAACTGTAAGTAATTCTTCCATTTAAAATTAACACTTCACCATCTTCAAATTGCAGCCTCATCTTGTAAAGAGTTGCCATATTGAAAGTATATGTATTATCACATACAAATAATAGATCATCAGCTGAAAGTCTTTTGACTTTGACGTTTATGTTTTTACCGTCCTGTGTAATTAAAATGGCTTCCAACTCCCATAATATGGATACATAGCTCTTTTTTTCAAGAAGCCTTATGTTTGAAATTAGATAATTGTTTTCATCTAATGGAACTACATCAACTTCATACTCATATATTGAATTAAATTTTTCTATAATAAGAGAAGCTGAAAGTAAATTCCACAGGTCTTTTATATCTTTAATGGCATTAGTAGATTTAAAATAACTTTTTTCTTCATTAAGGTAAAAATATCCCTCCAAATTAAATATATCTTTATAAGTTTGCAGTGAAAGATTTGCAGGTAAAATTTTTTCACCATCTGACTTTAATATATCCATAGGTAGAATAATTCTCTCATTAATTACTTCTAGCGCTGCATTTACAACTTCTGGATCAAAATCTTTTTTGCTGCATCTTTTGAGTTCGGCAATTATTTTGTCAACGGAAACAGGTTGTTTATAACTTCTTGGCGAATGTAAGACATCGATTACATCTGCAACCTTAATAATCCTGCTTGGGAGAGGGATATCATTACCTTTCAATCCATTGGGGTAACCGCTTCCATCATACATTTCATGATGGTATTTTACCCATAAAGGGATGTCAGAATATATATCATCAAACAATTCCTTTGTAATTATATATCCATACTCTACGTGGTGTTTAACTTCCTCATATTCTTCTTCGGTTAATGGACCTTCTTTGTTAATTATACTGCTTTTGATTCTTATTTTCCCTATATCATGGAATAAAGCTGCGTAGTAGAGTTTTTCAAGCTCGTCCTTCGGGAAATTCAGTTTTTTGGCTATTTCAATAGTCCAGAATGCTACATTGAAAGCGTGCATCCTTAAAGACGGCTGGTTAAATTTTATATTATCTTCAAGCACCATAAGAAGTTTTGAAATTCTTTCAATACCGATTAATTGATTGTATTTTGAAAATGCATAAGAGTATATTTCAAATAGATTAAATTTGCTAAAAAATAAAGATAATAGTTCTGGGATGTCTTTAGTTTTATTGGTGAATCCAAAATACACGCAAACAATAATGTCTTTATGTTTTTCTACTTTTATAGGAATACATACTTCTTCGATAAAATTTTTATTTATTGGAACAATAGTATCATCACCTTCAACAAGATGATAAACAGGTTTTAAGCTGTCACATGCAAGACTAATAATATTATTATTTTGTATTATTTGTGAAGAGAAGGCACTATCAATAATTTCAGTTCCAATTTCTTCAACATTATATATTTTTTTATTATCAACCAAATGAATACTTAAACAGTTTATGTTAAATTCTGCTTTAAAGTTTGAAAGACTTTCAATTAAATCTAAATTGATTTCGATATCATTATCAAAATATGTAAACATTCTTTTTGTCCCCCTCTATTTATACTGTTTATGAAAATAAAAGCACCCAATATTATTATAAGCTATTCCATAAAAAAATCAAAATGCTTTTAATTTAAAAAAAAAAAAAAAAAAAAAAAAAAAAAAAAAATAAAAATAAAATTAAAAATTAACTTTAACAACTTTCTTATCAATTACTTAACAAGTAGAAATGAAAAATCTGGCAAATTTTACAAAATAATATGATAAGATTAAATAAAAGATGAATATAATTTTTTTTATGTTTTTGATTAAACAAAAAAAGGACTTGCTGAGTCCTTTTGTAAACACAGAGGGGCACATTAGAGATTGGTTTGATGGTGGAGAAAGTTACTCTCGGGAATCATGTTGTGGCTTTTTATAATATCCTCTACTTTATTTCCTGATATTTACTGCAATTTTTTAAAGGATTTCCCGAGAGCGTCGGCGCCCATTATGGCGTTATACACATCCTCAGGCGTCACCTTGAAGGGCATATTATGAATAGTCTCATTTTCGGCGCAGGAGACCTCTGCAACCTTTCTTATATCCGACTCTTTAACCTCCTCGATGCCCAGATCCCTAAGGGTAACGGGGAGTCCTACATCCAGACAGAAATCTATCACTTCCTTCAATTCTTCCATGGGACTGTTTTCAAGTACCAGTTGTGCTATAGTTCCGAAAGCCACCTTTTCACCGTGATACATGTGATGACATTCTTCAAGGACCGTAAACCCGTTATGAATGGCGTGGGCTGCAGCGAGTCCTCCGCTTTCAAAACCTATGCCGCTTAAATAGGTGTTTGCCTCAACTATATTTTCCACAGCACCAGTACATGCCTTGCTTTCCACAGCTAGCTTTGCTTTTAGGCCATCCTCCAGCAATGTCCTGTAACAAAGTTCGGCAAGGGCCATTGCAGCCTTTGTACTTTTTCCGCCTGCCATGCTGGATGCATTTGACCTGACAGATGCCCTGGCCTCAAAGTATGTAGCGAGAGCATCACCCATTCCGGAAACAAGGAGTCTTACCGGAGCTTTGGCAATAATTCCGGTGTCCACCAGGACAACATCCGGGTTTTTAGGCAGCATCAGATATTTGCTGAATACGCCTTCGTCGGTATATATAACCGAAAGAGCGCTGCAAGGAGCATCAGTGGATGCCACGGTCGGAACTATTACAACCGGAAGGCCAAGATAATATGCGAGAGCCTTGGCGGTGTCAAAAACCTTCCCGCCACCCACTCCCATTATTACATTGGAATTGCTCTTTTCTACAAGTGCTTTCAGCCTGTTTATTTCATTTTCCGAACATTCCCCACCGAAAGGTTCAAATGTCAGTTTTACATTTTCCTCCGCAAAACCTTCCTCTATGATGGGTCGTGTCCTCTTTATACCGTTCTCACTGGCAATTATGAAAAATGAATGGCCCAGGTCTTTAACGTAGTCTTTTATATTTTTCAGAACACCATTTCCCTGAACATATTTTCCTGGTCCTATAATGGCTTTAATCATTTTGGGATTTCCTCCTCTCATATTGATTGTTAATATTTTATCACTCTTAAAAGAATGCGTCAATAGTCTACGAAAATTGGCGTATGCAATACTAAATTATAGGGTACTTAAAGTTTATATCCATGAATTTGGCTAATCAGTTTCTCCTGAATTCTATTTATGGTATGGCAGCTTCATACTACATATGTTGCGGTCATGGTTGAACTTTATTTAGATATTTCCCTTATACTGAAACTTTACGTACAAATTTTGATAATAATTATCAGTATAAATGACATGGCTTAAAATGGATGCTGCTGCTGTTAAAACTTTTATAAACAGTGATGGTCAAATAACTGAATTTGCATTTGATGAGGATAATAAGACTGTATATGCAGGTGAAGAGAGAACTGTTATTTTTAATGGGAATGATGAGGGCATTATGGACATTACACCAAGCAATACCATCTTATTTTTGGCTTCTCTTTTTATTTGATTATTTAAAGCATCGTCTTTATTCATTGGATTCACCTCCAATAATATTATTAGATTGTTTATATGAATACTTCAGGAGAATAAAAAGATAATATTTTCATTTATTGTGCAATAACCTGACACACCTCCATGATATTATGAAATTAGAAAATATATTATGGAGGTGTTTTTTATGTTAAAAAGATTTGCTGTTATCCTGTCGCTTCTCCTTATATTTACCCTTGTTGCAGGCTGCGGGGAGACGGCTACTCCAGAGAAGGTGGGTGAATCCAGCACAACGTCAGGACAGACAGGGAGTGCAAGCAATGGAGGAGAAAAGGAACCTGCAGCAGAGACATTTAAGATAGGTGATGTTATAAGCATAGGCGACTATGTCCTGACTGTGAATGGCACAAGGACATCTAATGGCGATGATTTTTTAAAGCCTGACGAAGGGAATACATGGTATATAATCGATGCGACTGTTGAGAATAAATCAGACAAGCCTGTAAATGTTAGCTCATTGCTTATGTTTAAACTGTCAGATGGCGAAGGGTACAGCTATGACCAGGCATTTGGGGCAGATACAAAGGGCAGTCTGGATGGGGAACTGGCCCCCGGGAGGAAGATGAGGGGAGAGCTGGCGTATGAGATACCGAAGGACGCCAGCGGCCTTGAACTTATATTTGATGCCGATGTCTGGGGAAGTGGCCAGGCCATAGTGAAGCTGGATAGATAGATATTCAAAGAAGGGAAGGGTGAATAATAATGAAAAGAACAGCTGAGTTTGTCTTGGGTTTGCTGGGAGGTATTTTTGGCGTTATTGGAGCAACATTTGCCTTGTTTATAGGAGGGATAGGCGCAGCCTTTAATGCCGAAGGAGCCGGGACAGTTTCCGGGTTAGGCTGGGCTGCGGTGGTTTTTAGCATATTAGGTATAGTGGCGAGTGTAATGGTGAGGAGCAGGCCTAAAGCATCGGGTATAATGTTTTTAATTGCTGGTATAGGTGGTATCATATCTATCTCTGCGGCATACATTCTCCCGGGTGTATTGCTTATTATTGCAGGCATCTTATCTTTAGCAAGAAAAGAGAAGGCATTAAACAAATGATTTTATAGAATTTTTCGGGCATCCTGTATAAGGGTGCCTCTCCTTATTATTAAGTTAAAAAGTAATTTTGCGGAAGTGACTGGATATATGTTTATTGTAGCCCTTCATAAAGCCGTTTTTAGCGGCCTACCATCATACATTGGGGAAATGAATTGCACTACCTGTGATGCATAGAATATGAGCTGAAAGTACCTTACTATGACACAGATAAGCCTAAGGAGGGCTCCCATACCAAGGGCCATGAAGGCACTTAGAGTGTCTTCCATTGGTCAGAATTAGTCAACTTTTCATATTCTTTTACTGTTATCACCTGGGTATTAGCGGCCAGGTCACCCAGTCTCCTTCCCTTATCATTGGCCAAGACCACAATAGGCTCAATGAGCCAGCCGATGTATGGTATCATATTTAAGGCCGTCCAGATTAAGTTCCTTAAAGCAGATTTTCCTTTGCTGCATGGTGTGTTGTCCTTGAGGTCTACCACCATAAGTCCTGCCGCTCTTTTGCCGTAGCTCTGCCCCTTTCCAATACCATCTTTTATGAAGTTATAGGTCAGAGCGCATATGATACCGCCTACTATCAATAATATACCAAAGATATACCACCCATAGGATACTCCATTATATGGTGTGTAGTCAGAATAATATCCATTGTAAGTATAGGAGTCAAAAACTCCGGCTACAATCAGGATTATAATACCAACCATGAAAGCGGCACCTGCAATAATGGAGTCCAGTATACTGGCCCATAAACGAGGCCATAAGGGAGCTTTTGAATATTCTACAGCCTGTGTCAAAATTTCAGAGGTGTTAAACCCAAGATTCAATGCTGCGCGCGGATCTCCATCGCATCCATAGGTAGTACAGCCATGGTTTTCATTCCAACATTCTACATGATGAGCTATACCGCATTTAGAACATACAACTATATTGTCATCTGCTCTGATAATCCTGTGGCAATATGGGCATTCTCTGTTTACATATCTGTTCATAAAGCTATCCCCCTTGTTATTCTTTCCTTTATACATAATTATATCATAATTATATGCCGGAATTGTTTATTTTCTATTGACGGCATGATTACAATAAGAACATATATTAAAAAGATATGTAACATCAAATGCATCCTTAAAGTGAGTTTATGACACTTTCAAATAAGTGGCAGGTGTGGCAGTGGCATCTGGCATGGACGCCAGGTGGGCCGACCTGAGGCAAGGACGCCGAATGGAGGCGTAACAAGCAAAGTATTAGGGAAAACCTGATTGGTGGTTTTCCCTATGCCGTGTCTATCTTTTCTTTTTGTTGTCTTTTTTCTCTAATGCAAACTCTTTTCCAATCTCCACGTCTTCAATAGATGTGGGCCTGTTCTCGTCCCTATTTTTTGTGTTCCTCTTCACGTCACTGGTGTTGGGGCGCATTTGTTTATCTTTACTCACATGTTTCACCTCCCCTAATATTATCAATAGATTTTTGAAAATAATACATGAACTTGCAATACAGACATAAATTAGACAGTAGCTCTTGAACGCTTTTTAGTATTGAACGGTATAAACTTATAACATATAATGGATGTGGGCAGATGATGACAGATATTAATGTGTAGCTTGTTTTCCATAAACATTTTATTGGCATTCTACCTGTTGGGCAATTAATTGGTGAACAGACAGGTTATGTGGCCTGGATAGTTTGCAGGTGGGTTTGTTAAGGGAGGCGGGCTTTTCCCATGGATAACTACATAAAGATAGCGGTGCTGGATAATGAGGTTGAAGCGAGACTGCTGGAAGAAGTCCTGAAGGAACGAGGGATACCCTATGTTATAAGGTCTTATCATGATGCCGCGTATGATGGTATCTTTCAAATTGTTGAGGGATGGGGATACGTGGCCTCGTTTGAGGATTACAGTGGTGAGATTATGCAGATCTTATCAGATATAAGGATTGATGGAAGGGAGTAGATCATGGGTTTCTGGGATGGAAAGGTTGTGCTTGTAACCGGGGCTACTAAAGGGATAGGCCTGGCCATAGCAAAAGAACTGATAGGCAAGAATGTATACCTGATTTTAACCGCCAGGTCAAAGGACGAGCTGTCTAAACTGGAGAATGAGCTATCATCATATAAAGGTCGGTTTTTTTTATTTCCTGCTGATGTATCCAGTGGGGATATGGTCAAGAATCTGGTAGATGAGGGCTATAGACGCTTTGGCAGGATCGATATTGTCATAAACAATGCAGGGATTGGCCTGAGGGCTGGCGTCAGGGATATAAAGCCTGAAGACCTTGAAAAGGCAATGATGGTGAACCTGTTTGGACCTTTATATATGATGCAAAACGTTATACCTATTTTTGAAAGGCAGAATGGAGGTGTGATAGTAAATATATGTTCTTTGGGGGCTGTAAGACCCGTTCCTAATATCGGCGGTTACTCAGCAACGAAGGCAGCACTCATGTCTTTGGCAGATACAGCTCGATTGGAACTCGCTCCCTTGGGGGTTAAGGTGATTAATGTCTTCCCTGGATCTGCTACGACCAGTTTTCGTGAGAATGCGCTGGGAGAGGGTTACCCACCAAACGAGCCGAGGCTTTCAAGAGTATCTCCTGAATTTGTGGCGTCACGCATCATCTCAGGTATAGAAAAAGGCAGGAGGGATATCTACATAACGAGGTTGGATTGGGTACTGGCTTTTGTCACAAGGCTCTGGCCTGGCCTTTCTGACCGCCTTGTATTAAAGGCATTCAGCAAAAGTTAAGTCACGATTGCCATCCAGTAAGCATTAGATGTACAGCGTATGGGATCACGCACCGGTGAGTTTGTAACGGATACGAACATTATAAAAAGGAGAGATACAGATGATAAAATGGAGAGAAGAGTTCAGACTGGGCATAGAGACGATAGATGAACAGCATAAAAAGTTGTTTGCCATAGCAAATGAGGCGTACGATCTTTTAAAGAATGATTTCTATATAGACAAATATGATAGGATTGTTGCCATCTTGAAGGAGCTCAGGGACTACACCATATATCACTTCAATTCTGAAGAGGACTATATGAAGAGCATAGGCTATAAAAAACTCCTGTCCCATAAGGTGGAACACAATGACTTTGTCGAGAAGATAAACAGCATTGATCTGGACAAACTGGATGAAAACCAGGATGAGTATATACTGGAGCTATTAAATTTTGTTGTAGACTGGATAGAACAGCACATCCTGGGTACGGACAAGCAGATAGTCTCTTAATGCCGGCATATTGAATGCGTCTGGCAAACACAGGAGAAAACATTCCTGTGCAAATCCATTTATGATAGTCCATATTCTGTTATGTATGGTCTTATGCCAGTGGTTTTTTGTGTTTTCCTATGTCAATTAGATGAAATGATGCATTGGCGAGCCTGAAAAAGAGGGCATTAAAGCTTTAATTAAATTTACAAATAAACCTTCCTTATATATTCGAGAGAATTTTAAATAAATTTATGAGACAAATATATGGATGTTTGTCCAAACTTCGACATGGTTTTTTGTTAAAAATATACCAAAATCCTTTTGGATCCACATTTTAAGCTGCTTTGAGTCGATTTTAGTCATGCGAAAAATTGAAGGATAAAAAGGGAAAATGCAATTTTAATAGAATAGATACAATAGAAAATAAAGGAAAACGAAAAACTCAAGAGGAGGGACTGGCATGACCATAAAAAAGATTGCGAATAATGCAAGAACAATTGAAGAGCGGGATGAGATAATAGTACTGAGCTATTACCTTGTCTCGGGGGAGATTACCGTAAGTTATGAAGGAGAAGAATTGATCTTGCCATCCTACGGGATAGAGGTTATGAGCGAGACATACAGAAACGGTAAAAAGGTTGATGAGGGAAGGGAGAGGTACGAAAATATCAGTCCATACTGTGAGAGGGTTGTGGAACTGATAAATCACTTTGCAGACATGTTTCTCTCTCCTGTACACTTAATTGACATTATGGAGGAGAGGATTGAGGAATATATTGAAGACTTTGATAGGGTGATACAGAAGATATCCCGCATGGCAATATAAAAAGTGGCTAAAACCACTTTTATTTTTTTGAAGGATTTTGGGAAGAAATATAGAAGATATTATATATAACTTTGCGGAGGTAATGGGTTTGCTTTACACAGGTGTGGATATTGTAGAGATAAAAAGGATAGGGTCGATTATGGAAAAGCATCCTGCCTTTATAGAACGGTTTTTTACGGAGAGGGAAATGTCGTATTTTATTGATAAGAGACTGAAAGCAGAACATATAGCCGCCGGTTTTGCTGCCAAGGAGGCTGTGTCCAAGTGTATTGGAGGCCTTATAGGTATAAAGCTCAAAGACATAGAGGTATTGCGTGGAGGCAGGCCTGAGGTAAGACTGTGGGGGAGAGCTAAACAAAAGGCTGAGTTGATGGGTATAGGTTACATATCAGTTTCCATCAGCCATTCCAGTGATTATGCTGTAGCCTTTGCTGTGGCTAAGGGAGGTGATTGTGATGTATCTTTTGACGGCGGAGGAAATGAGAGCAATAGACAGGGTTGCTATTGAAGAGATAGGGATACCGGGAGTGGTGCTCATGGAGCACGCTGCCTTATCAGTTCTGGCCGAGATAGAAAAAAGCTTTGGGGATGTAAAGGGAAAAAGGTTTGCTGCATTTTGCGGAAGAGGCAATAATGGGGGTGATGGCCTGGCCCTGTCACGCCTTTTGATACAAAAAGGCGCTGAATGTTATGTATTTCTGTCAGGTACCATGGAAGAGATAGGCGGCGACGCCGGGACTAACCTGGGTGTCCTGAGGGGTGTAGGAGGCTATATCGCGGAGGTGACACAGAAAGAGAGCATTAAGTTTATAGAAAAGCAGGTAAAAGAGAGTGAGGTGATTATTGACGCCATACTGGGAACAGGTATCAAAGGAGATGTAAGGGGTATTAATAGAGACCTCATTGAGTTTATAAATACGGTGGGCAAACCGGTAGTGTCTGTGGACATACCCTCAGGGCTTGATTCTGATACCGGGAGACCTATGGGGATCGCAGTCAAATCGGATATCACAGTAACATTTGGCTACCCGAAGGTTGGAGAGGTGATATACCCGGGGGCTGAGTATGCGGGAAGGCTTGTAGTGGCGGATATAGGGTATCCTGCAAGGATAGTAGAGGAGATAAACCCGGCTGGAAGACTTGCCACCCGTGAAGAGCTGCCATTTATAAGGGACAGGGAAAGGGACACTCACAAAGGAAATTATGGGCATGTCCTTGTCATAGGTGGTTCCAAAGACTTTGTAGGTGCCCCGGCAATAAGCTCGCTGGCGGCGTTAAAGAGTGGGGCAGGGCTTGTCACCATGGCTGTGCCATCCTGTGTGGCAGGTATGGTCTCAGGCAGGATATTAGAGGTGATACCACTTTCTCTTGGCGATGAGGACGGGTATCTGGGTAAAGTGGCTTTAGATGAGGTCCTGACAATGATAGACCGTTTTGATGTGGTGGCTGTAGGGCCTGGCCTTGGCATGGGTGAGCCGGTGAAAGCATTTATGGATGGCCTTATAAAAAACTGTCCTCTTCCCATGGTGATAGATGCTGACGGTCTCAATAATATAGAGCCAACTGCCTTAATTAAGTCTAAGGCCCCAGTAGTGGTCACCCCTCATCCGGGAGAGATGGCCAGACTAACCGGAAGAAAGACAGAGGATGTGAATAGTGACAGGATCAATATCACAAGGGAATTTACACGCCGGTATAAGGCTACATGTGTCCTTAAGGGTGCGAGAACCGTTATAGCAGTGGAAAACAGGTACTATATTATACCTACCGGCAATCCGGGAATGGCTACAGCCGGAAGTGGAGATGTGCTGACTGGTGTAATTGCAGGGTTTATCGGCCAGGGTTTCAGCCCGACTGATGCTGCTATACTGGGAGCGTATGTGCACGGCCTGGCCGGGGACATGCTTGCAAAGAAAAGAGGTGAATACGGTATAACGGCCACAGACATAGCCTCATATATCCCTGTGGCAATAAATGAGTTGAAAAAGAGAATGTAGTTGGGAGGTAATCTGAGTTGAACATAAGGCCAACATATGCAGAAATAGATCTGGATGCCTATCATAGCAATATAAAGAACATCAAAGAGTGGGTAAAGGATGCTGAGGTGTGTGCGGTAATAAAGGCCAATGCTTATGGGCATGGGGCTTGTGAACTGGCCCCTGTGGCTTTGCAGGCCGGTGCCACAAGGCTGGCTGTCGCTTTCTTAGATGAGGCCCTGGAACTTAGAAATGCAGGCATAAATGCTCCAATACTTATACTTGGATATACGCCTTTGGAACAGTTAGAAAAGGCCGTAAAGAATGACATAACCATTTCTGTATTTGACTATAACACAGCATTAAAGATTAATGAGGCCGCCTCTTCTTTAAACAAAACGGCAAAAATCCACGTAAAACTTGATACAGGTATGGGTAGGCTGGGATATACCGATAAGGAGAAGGCAATAAGTGACATAGAAAAGATGTCACTTCTGAAAAACATAGAGATAGAAGGTTTGTTTACCCATTTTGCTGCTGCTGATATTAAGGACAAGTCCTATACCAATCAGCAATTTGAAAGATATATGGAGGTGGTAGATGGTCTTAAAAAGAAGGGCATAGAGATACCGGTAAAACACGTATCAAATAGTGCGGCTATACTGGACCTGCCAGAAATGAGGCTCAATATGGTAAGGGCAGGAATCATGACCTATGGATATTACCCCTCGGACGAGGTGAAGCATACGGTGGACATAAAGCCTGTGATGAGCCTTAAGACCACTGTATCTTTTGTAAAAAGAGTGCCCCCCGGAGACAGCATCAGCTATGGCAGGACATTTATAACTCAAAAGGAGTCAGTTATTGCAACAGTGCCTGTTGGATATGCTGATGGTTTTGTCAGGCTGCGTTCAGGAAGGGCAAGGGTCATTATACATGGACAAATCGCTGATGTAGTTGGCAGGATATGCATGGACCAATGTATGATAGACGTTACGGATATAGGAGGGGTAAGCGTGGGGGATGAGGTCATTCTGATGGGGACATCCAATGGTAAAAAGATTGATGCCGATGATATAGCTGGTGACATAGGGACAATAAGTTATGAAATATTATGTGGAATATCCAGGAGGGTTCCCCGAATATATATTAAAGGAGGAAAGGTAATAGGGGTTACAAATTATCTGTTCTAACAAAACCTGGTATAATATCCTATTCTATTGACATAATTATATACAGTAATATATAATCAAATATATGGTTCGAGGAGGTTTTATAGTGGGAGAGACTAAGAGGATACTGGTAAGTCTTCCAGAGAGTCTTCTTGAGGAGGTGGATCTCCTGGCTTCTATGGAGAACAGGAACAGAAGCGAATTCATAAGGGAAGCAATGAAACTGTATATCAGCGAGAAAAAGAAGAGAGAGATCAGGGAGAGTATGAAGAAAGGATACATGGAGATGGCGGCTATTAACCTGGAAATGGCTGAGTTGGGATTTACAGCAGAAAACGAGTGCCTCAATTCCTATGAAAAAAGATTGGCCAAGTGAATACTATGAATATAAAGCGTGGCGATGTCTACTACGCTGACCTCAGTCCCGTTATAGGGTCGGAGCAAGGTGGCGTAAGACCTGTACTCATCATACAAAACGATATTGGTAATAAGTACAGTCCTACCATTATTGTTGCGGCTATCACATCTCAAATTAATAAAGCCAGACTCCCAACCCATGTGGAAATTGAAGGCACTGAATATGGTCTTGCGAAAGATTCTGTCATATTATTGGAACAGATAAGGACAATAGATAAAAAGAGACTGAGGGAAAAGATTGCGCACTTTGACAACGATATAATGGAGAGTGTTAATAGGGCATTGGAGATAAGCCTGGGTCTGGTTGACTTTTAGTTTAATTAGGTATTCGGATAAGAATACCTGCTATTTTTATGCGCATGAGAGAGGGGAGAAATTTGAAGAGAAACGTAAGAGTAAGGCTCACAGTATTTATCTTACTGCTTTCCATAATACCGCTTGCCATACTGGGTGGGATGGCTTACTACATATCATACAACAGCCTTTATAAGGAAAATGTAGAGGAATCATATGCAACTATAAATGGGATAAAAAATGTTCTTGAGACCAATTTTACAAACATAAAGGGTATGCTGCAAAATATCGCTGGAAATGCCGGGTCAATAAGATTTATAGAGGCGTGCAATTCAGGGGATGAGGCCACAAAGGCAAGATATATTGAGGATATAGAGACTTCATTTAAACACTTTATACAGGACTCAGGCGGGGATATTGTAAATATATCCCTTATTGCAAAAGATGGGAAGGTTGTAGCTGACTCCATTGGAGGGACAAGCATTGGTACAGATATGTCAAAGGCCAGTTACTTTAAGAACATAATGATGGGTTCAAACTATGACATTTCTTCGCCCACGACATATCGAAACGGTGGCCAGGTTATACCTATTATTACGATGTCTGTGCCTGTCAAGGATGATAGCGGACTTACCATAGGCGCTACAATTATTACATACAGACTCGAATACTTCACACGATATTTGAAGGAGCATATTGAAAATAATGGGTTTATTTATCTGATAGACAAAACAGGCACCATACTGTTTTACAATGATGAGACGCAGATTTTAAACAAGATGGACATGCAGTTATTTGACAAGATGCAGAATAAGACAGGAAATTTCAATGAAAATATCCTTGGGAAAGCCATGATGATCTTTTATGACACCGTACCGACCACGGGTTGGATTGTCGCTCGGGGGATACCTGAATCTGCCTTTACAGCGGCAGGCTCATATATCATGCATATAACAGTATATAGCGTTATAGCATTTGCCATACTCGCCTTTATCATTTCTTCCTTGATATCAAAGCAGTTTTCTGATGAGCTTACGATGATAATGAAGGCTATGGGACAAGCACAAAATGGCGACCTTACGGTCAGGGTTCAGACAAAAGCCAAGGATGAGTTTGGGAAATTAGCTGAGAGCTTTAACAACATGATGGAGAAGATTGGTGAGCTGGTGAAGAGAGTCATTGAGGCCTCGAACAGTGTCACGGAAATGTCTGAAGGCCTGGCCGCAGCGGTGGAGGAGGTGAGCGCCTCAGTACAGGAGATAGCATCACAGGCCGAGGGTATAGCATCCACATCGACCACCAATGCACAAAATCTCAACCGTGCCAAGGCAACCACCGATGATCTGGCTTTGCGTGCCCAGGATGTTGTTGCCAGTACACAGCAGTCCCTGGATAGCGGGGTGCAGGGAGAGGAGAAGGCAAGAGTTGCCATAGGAGTTTTGGAAAACATCATAGACAAGGTCAATAACATTAAGGAGTCAGTTGATAAGACATCTACATCTATAAGAGAGCTGATGGGAGTGATGAGAAGGATTATAGATTTTACCAACACCATAGCTGATATAGCCGACCAGACAAACCTGCTGTCTCTAAATGCTGCTATAGAGGCAGCCAGGGCAGGTGAGGCAGGTAGAGGTTTTGCTGTTGTGGCTGATGAGATAAGGAAGCTGGCCGGAGAGTCCAGAGATGCCGCTGTAAGCATTGAGAGCCTCATAAAGGATGTAAGCAATATGGCGAAGGAAGTTGCAGAGAATATGGAAAATACAGTTGAGACTGTGGATAGTTCCGTGTCACAGGCTGATGCTGCAAGAGAAAGCATTGGGGAGATAATTGGTGCCATAGAAGGCATCGGCGCCGCCATGTTCAATATAGACTCTGCGGTTCAAAGTCAGACAATCGCCATAGATGAACTTTCAGCCAGTATAGCTGGTGTGACGGAGGACATCAATGAAGAGGTGGACAATATAGCCAATATATCCGCGGCCATTGAGGAACAGTCTGCTACCATGGAGGAACTGGGTGCAACGGCTGAAGACCTGTCTGCTACAGCAGAAGGGCTTAAGGAAGTAATAGAAGGGTTTAAGGTATGACAGAATTATGAGACTAACAGTAGATGGTATACAGCATGAAGAGCATCATTAAAAGGTAACAAAGATGCTTTTGGTGTGAGGCAAGCGGGACTGTAATGTTGGAAAGGGTGCCATATGAGTCGGTCAAATTTGATTTTTTTCATAGACAGGAACTTGCTGCGGAAAATAAACATCATTGGGGAGGAGATAAAATGAATAAAAAGATACTGATGCTGTCGGGAGTTGTATTATCGTTGTTTTTAGTCATCGGAATTGCCTTTGCAGATACAAGTCCGGTACCCGGTTCCAAGGAAGATCCTGTGGTAACAAAAAGTTATGTAGATCAGCTGATGGACCAGCTCAAGACCTATGTTGACGATATGCTGTCAAAGGTTGGACATGGTGGTAGCGCTGAGCTGGAGGTTGTAAACCTGAACCCTGGAGAGATGATAATATTAGAGGCAGGTACAGAGATAATTTTAAGGGCAGGGGAGGCAACCATATACTCACCGACTCCTAACGGCCTGTCTGATGTCACAGGGGGCAAGGATATGGTAAGCGGTACGCCGATACCATTAAACCATTTGCTGATAACCCCAAGATCGGATGGCAGGGGGGTCGTGGCAAAGACAGCTGCAGTTCTCATGGTTAGGGGTCAATATTCAAAATAGCCGCATTGATTGCGGTTATTTTTTTACTGATTTTCACTACCTTGATGGGCCTGCAATGCACATACTGGTAAAAACCTATCCTCAAGCCAAAAGGCAATTTGCCGATGCTAATCCGATACTAATGTAGTCCTGTACTTTTGGATGCCCTACAGTGCCATGGGGAAATAGCATCAAAAGGCCGTATTATTTCTATATAAAAAGAAAGAGTTTTCCTATACATAAATGTAACAATATGCCCATTTTGTTACCTTAAAACATATATTTCGACACGATTTTAATTTTTCCTGCATATTAATATATTTTAAAATAAAAATAAGAGTCTCAAACTGTTTAGATGGTTGCTTGGCACTATTATACTGTTTTAGAACTGCACCAGGGAGTATAGTTCATCCTTTTGATCCTGGTTTACGCCGATATAACGCAGGGTTATCCGTTGCGAACTGTGATTAAAAGTATCCATGATAAGCCCTATATTATAGCGGGACATTTTATAAGTCCAATACCCCCAGGTTTTGCGTAGGCTGTGAGTGCCAAAGTTTTCAATGCCTACAGCTTCGGCGGCTTCCCGTAGTACTCGGTAACTCTGAATCCTACCTATATGTCCACCTTTTTTGCTTGAGAAGAGGTAATCTTCCTGCGTTAAATTCCGTGTCTTTATGTAATTCTCTATCTCTTTTTTGAGAGACTCATTGATCTTAATTTTTTTCTCTTTGTCAGTTTTCTTTTCTTTCAGGATAAGATATTCACGGAACCGATTATTGGTTGTATAAATATCTTTGACTTTAATGGGTAAAATGTCGCTAATCCTTAAGCCTGTATTCAAGCCAAATTTAAACAATAGTGCATATTTTGGGTCTTTACCGTTTAAATAATAGTACATTTGTTTAATTTTTGCTTTATTACGAATAGGTTCTACGGTCATTAACCTGTCCCTCCTTGACCATAAAGTACTAATTATTAAAGTGTATTTAATAATTCCATAACGCTAATTAAATACATGAGTACTTCTATAATATATGGTAGCCGAGCGGCTGCTTATATATAAATTTATCATAAATATTATAAAAAAGATACATAGTTTTTTATACAAAAAATATACAAAGCGAATAATATTAATAAATAAATATGCTAAATGTAAGCCTTTTATCATTATTGTAAATGTAACAAAATGGGCATATTGTTACTTTAATAAGAAGAGGGTCGGGTTGTTAATTGCTATGGGTATTCAAGGATGAGGTTTATTGAAGGGAGAATAAAAATGATGTTTAAAAATTTTAAAATTAAGTATAAGCTGTTGGCATCGTTTATGCTTATAGCTCTGCTCATGGGGGTAGTGGGGTACATAGGCATCAATGGTTTGGCAAAAGTAGACAGTAATACGAACGGTCTTTATAATAAAAATTACCAATCAATCTATATGCTGATGGATATGAAGGATAACCTATCGCAAATTCGTGCTGATGTGCTTAAGCTGCTCTATGAAAGGGATAACCCAGAACAGAATAAAACTCTGGAGCAGGATATAAAAGCAAATGATGACGAGAATAGCAAATATATAAGCCAGTACGAAAAACTTCCAATGAATGCGGATGAAAAAAGGGAATGGACAATATTTAAAAATGATTATGTACAATATGAAAATTTGAAAAGCAAACTTATCAGTTTAATAGACGAAGGAAAATATGATGAAGCATTAGCTGTACATCCTCAATATTCTGATGTAAGGCAAAAAATGTCTGACAGTCTTGATAAGATAATCCAGTCTAATTTGGTTGATGGGGAAACAGCATATAACAACAGCATTTTTGTTTATGACAACTCAAGGCTTATAATGATAATATTAATGTGTTTAGGAGTTATTGTTTCTATTATACTCGGGTTTATCTTAAATAAGGATATAGCAGTACCCCTCATGCTTGCAGTAAATCATTTAAAGATTGTTTCAAATGGAGATTTTACAGAACATACACCTGAGAGATATCTGAAAAGGAAAGATGAAATAGGTGACATGATAAACTCTATTGAAGCAATGCAGGACAATTTAACCAATCTAATTAAAGATATTATGGACAGCTCACAAAACTTAAGTGCATTAAGCGAAGAACTTTCTTCATCTGTGGAAGAAATATCAGCAAGGCTTGAAAGCATAAGCAGTTCTACATCAGAGATAGCAGGCGATGTTCAGGATACCAGTTCTTCGGCAGAAGAAATAACTGCATCAGTAGAAGAAGTAACAGCAAGCATCTCACAGCTTTCAGAGAGGGCGATTGAAGGAAGTAATAATGCAGGGAACATAAAAGAGAGGGCACTAAATGTTCAGGAGGAGGGCAAAAAATCTCTAAACAGTACGCAACAAATGTACAAAGAAAAACAGAAGGCTATTTTGCAAGCAATAGAAGACGGCAAGGTGGTAGAGAAAATAAAGATAATGGCAGATACTATTGCAAGCATTGCCTCACAAACCAACCTTCTTGCACTAAATGCGGCTATAGAAGCAGCAAGGGCCGGAGAGCATGGAAAGGGCTTTGCAGTAGTGGCGGAAGAAGTGAGGAAACTTGCTGAACAGTCTACACAATCAGTAGCGGAAATACAAACTACCGTGAAAATGGTTGAGGGTGCGTTTGACAACTTATCAAACTATAGTAGCCAAATACTTAAATTCATAGAAGAAAATATAGAACCGCACTTTAACTCCTTTGTAGAAATGGGAACCCAATATTATGAAGATGCTGATTTTTTAAGCAGGATGTCGGAGGAATTGGCTTCCATGACGGAAGAAATTAACGCAGCTATAGAGCAGGTAAGTGAGGCCGTACAGGCTATGGCAAGCACATCTCAAAAAGTATCGGAAAATACAAATGAGATAGAAAGCAGCATAAGCGATTCCTCCCAAGGAGTTGAACAGGTGGCAAAGACAGCACAGGAACAGGCAGAGCTTGCACAAAAGCTTAATGAAATGATTATGAAATTTAAAATAAGTTGAAGATTTCAAAATGCGTTCTTAGGGAGTAATAAGGGAGACTAGAGAATGGTTAATACAAAAACTAGACTGAATTTAAAACTGTCTATGATAATATCTACAACCGTTATAGCTTTTGCGGTTAGTTATATTTGCCTTTCCAATAGGGTTTACATAATATATCAGAATTTATTTTATATCCCGATTTTATTGTCATGTTTTTGGTATGGTAAGAAAGGGTTTATATATTCTGGAGCTATAGCTGCAACATATTTTTTGTTTTCCCTAAAATATAGTCCTGAAACCCTTTGGGATGAACTCGTAAGATTGTTTATATTTATTGCCATTGCGTTGTTAACATATAAATTAACTGACAGGATAAAAGTTCAGCAATCTAAAATTACCAATTTGAATAAAATGCTCAAAAATGATATTGAAAAGTTCAAGAAAGTTGAAATGCTGTCCCATTTAGGAAGCTATGAAGTGGACCTAAAAACGGGCAAGACCATATGGTCAGATGGGATGTTCAGGATATTTGGCTATGAGCCGGGTAGTTTTGAACCTACAAAGGAGAAGAGGATAGAATTTACCTATCCTGATGATAAAGAGCTTGTAAGGAAAAGTATAGATAAGGCAATTAATGAAAAATGCAGTTTTACAATTGAAAACCGCATAGTAAGGTCAGATGGGAGCATCCGCTGGATATTATCAACGGGTTATGTTGAATCCAATGAATATGATGAAGCTGAAAAGTTCATAGGTTCTTTGCTTGATATAACTGAAAGGAAGTTATTAGAGAAATCCTTGGAAGAAGAAAAGGAAAAGTTAAGGATAACAATAACATCTATAGGTGATGGCGTCATTTCCACAGATATAAATGGCAGAATAACAATACTTAATAAGGTGGCGGAAAAATTAACAGGCTGGAAACAGGAAGAGGCTTTAGGCAAACCTATAGAAGAAGTGTTTAATATAATAAATGAAAATACAAGAGTTAAATGTGAAAATCCGATACAAAGGGTCGTTGAAAGAGGAACGATTATCGGTCTTGCAAACCACACGGCGTTAATATCAAAGGACGGGACGGAAAGGTCTATAGCTGACAGTGCAGCACCGATTAAGGATAGTGACGGCAATGTTCAAGGTGTAATACTGGTATTTAGAGATATTACGGAAGAAAAACGCAAGCAGGATGAGATTTATTATATGAGTTACTATGACTCTTTGACAGGACTTTATAATAGAAGGTTCTTTGAAGAAGAAATTAAGAGGATAGATACTGAAAAGAACCTTCCGATCTCTATTATCATGGGAGATGTTAATGGTCTAAAACTTACCAACGATGCTTTTGGCCATAGTGTGGGCGATAGACTCTTAAGGAAAGCAGCAGAGGCGATTAAAAGTGCATGCAGAGCAGATGATATTGTAGCACGGTGGGGCGGGGATGAATTTATTATTTTGCTTTCCAAAACTAAGAAAGAAGAAGCAGAAGCAATGGTAAAGAGAATTAAAAATATATGTTCTGAGATGAAGATTGACTCTATTGATGTTTCAATTTCTTTTGGATACGATACAAAGGAAAATGTAGATGAAGACATATTTAAAATATTAAAAAGTGCAGAAGATTATATGTATAACCATAAAGTCGTTGAAAGTAATAGCATGAGGGGAAATATAATAAATACAATTCTAAATACACTCCATGAAAAGAATCCAAGGGAGGAGAAACATTCAAAAAGAGTAAGTGAGTTATGCCAAAGGATAGGGGCAGCGATGAGATTGCCTGAAACAGAAATAAATAAACTTAAAGTTAGCGGATTGCTCCACGATATTGGTAAAATTGCCATAGAAGATAAGGTCCTCAATAAACCAGGATGTCTTACAGACCAGGAATGGAATGAGATAAAAAGGCATCCAGATATCGGGTATCGGATATTAAGTTCATCATCAGAAATGATGGAGATAGCTCAATATGTTTTATTCCATCATGAAAGGTTTGACGGGAGTGGGTATCCACGGGGATTAAAACAAGAAGAGATTCCTCTTTTATCAAGAATAATAGCTGTTGCGGATTCTTATGATGCAATGACAAACGCAAGGACATATAAGAAGACACTGGATAAGGATACGGCCATTGGAGAGCTTATTCGCAATAAGGGAACTCAATTTGACCCCAATGTGGTTGACGTTTTCATAGAAAAAGTATTGAATAACCCATAATTATCTGAATAAATGGAATTATAAGTAATTTACAATCAATATTCAAATAGCCGCATTGATTGCGGTTATTTTTTTACTGATTTTTAACGATTTAATCTGCAAAGTAATGGTATAATATACTTAGCTTAAAACAAGGAGATGGACAGATGAGAAACAGGATATTTATAGGAATAATTATATTGTCATGTGTTGTTGCTCTTTATGCAGGCTATGGAAGATATACCGTAGAGAGTGGGTATAAAAATGTTGAGATTACCGGTGACCTGGATGCTCTTAAGGCCATGGCCGATTATGCCGGTATGGATACGGAAGAGCTCATAAGTAAGTACAAGGCTGAGGGCATGAATTCCATAGCTGTAAACGAGGTCAGGCTGAAAGTGCTTCAGAGCGAAGGTAAGCTCTCATATATGACCCGTACAGATGCTGCTGCCTTAGGTATAACATCGGGTAATCTTGCCTTGAAGAGAATTTTGGCATCTGCTGAGGGCTTTTTGCCTGATTCTACTGTAATACTCACAGGTGACAGGAGCGTTTATGAGTTTCTGGCTAAAAACCTTACAAAGAGGTATGATGGTGTGGTATATAGTACAGATGGGGAATATTATGCCATTGCTGTTAATAAACCCATCAAGAATTTGGAGACTGACGGCCTGGGGTTTGACACTAGGGATTTTGAGCTGGTTAAGGCCTCAGGCCTTATACCTGTAGCAAGAATAGAAAACTATGAGGGGTTAAGGGACAGGGATATAGATGAGTACATCAATATGCTTAAAAGCTATGGTATAGATCAGGTTGTATTTGGCGGGGATGAGGTGCTGGGAAATGAGGAGAAAATTGACTATGCTGGCAAAAGGTTTAAAGAGGAGGGTATAGCCTTTGGCATAATAGAATTACCTGTTGACAAGGACTACGAGACTCAGGAGGGAATGAGCAGGTTTGCCAAACGGGCCGGTTATAACGCATTTAAGCTTTTCAGTCTATCTGAAAAGGAAATGGCGGCCTACGACAAGATTGAAATGGCGGACAAGTGGTATAGGGCAGTGATAGACAGGAATGTGAGGATGATATATGTAAGGCCTGAGATAAGGGCAGATAAACCAGGGGTATACAACGTGAATTTTTACGGTGATACCATAGCTGTTTTTAAGGGATACATGGATGATATAGGAGAGAAGATAGGCAAGATAGTGCCGTTTAAAGAATATCACGTGCCGAGAATCCTGCAGGTTGTAATAGGTCTTGGGGTGGTTGCAGGCAGCGTGATGCTTTTAGATACCCTCATACCATTAAGCGATATGATGGCGCATTTGCTTATGGTACTGGGGACTCTTATAACCATTGGCACCCTGTACAGCAGGTTTTTTGACCTGGGGGTCAAGGCCCTTGCATTGGCGTCTTCGGTTGTATTTCCCTCCTTAGCCATGGCTTATATAATGAGGGTTTGTGAGAAAAAACAGGGGTCGTTCATCTCATATACCGTGGTCAATTTTGTCAAGGCCTCCTTGATTTCAGCGGTTGGTGCCTTGTATATAGCCTCTATAATGGCTGACAGCAAATATCTCTTAAAGCTGGACTTTTTTAGGGGGGTCAAGGTATCCTTTGTGGCTCCGGTGGTATACTTCCTGGTGCTGTATTTTGTACGATATTTCAGGAAGGACTTGAACTTGAGGGATAAGATCGCATATATATTGAACCTGAATGTGAAGGTCTGGTATGTGGTGATAGCTGTTGTGGCGGCAGTGGTTGCGTTTATTTACATTTCCAGGACTGGCAATAATCCTGCAGTTGGTGTGAGCGATCTGGAGCTACAGTTCCGTTCTTTGCTTGAGCATACGCTGGTGGCCAGGCCAAGGGAGAAGGAATTCCTTGTTGGCTATCCTGCGCTCATACTTATGCTCGGTTTTGTGTATCAAGGGTTCAAAAAAGAATGGAGTTTTGTCTGGGGTATCTTTGCCAGTATAGGACAGCTGTCCCTGGTAAATACATTCAGCCATTTAAGGGCACCACTTGGCATTTCTATAGAAAGAACAATCTACGGCATGGTCCTTGGCATAATTATCGGTTTTGTCTATTTTGTGGTTGCAAGATATATCCTTGGATACCTTAAGAGGAAATGGGGTGTTGGGGTTTGAAAAAGGTGCTGATATCCGGCTACTATGGTTTTGATAACCTTGGGGATGAGGCTGTCCTGCTGTCCATAATAAAGACCTTGAGATCTCTGGATAAGAGTCTGGAGATAACAGTCCTTTCAGCCAGGCCGGATGTGACAGCAGCGAGGTATGGTGTAAAGGCAATAAACCGTACTGATTTTTTGGCTGTGTTGAGGTCTATATTTAGATGTGATATGTTAATAAGTGGTGGGGGCAGTCTTTTTCAGGATATTACCAGCAGAACAAGCCTATTTTACTATCTGTCCGTAGTGTTTCTTGGCATACTGCTCAGGAAAAAGGTAATGGTTTACGGACAGGGGATGGGCCCGCTAATAGATAATATGGATAAGAAAATCACTTCATTTGTCCTTAGAAGGGTTGACATGATTACACTGAGGGATAGCTCCTCACTGGGTTTGTTAAATGAGCTGGGCGTAAAGAGAAATGTGCATGTAACTGCAGACCCTGTCTTTACTTTGGCCCCTTCTCCTGATGCCAGGATAAGGGAAATACTGGATGCCGAGGGTATCCACGGCAATTACATATTAATAGCACCAAGAAGTTGGTATGATAATGAACTTTTTAGGATAGAAATGGCTAAGGCTGCAGATGAGATATATTTAAAGACGGGTGTGGGGGTCGTATACTGTCCTTTTCATGAGGATGACATGGAAGAATGCCGCAGCATAGCAGGTTTTATGAAGTGCCCGTATCATATCCTCTCTAAGGTGTACAGCCCGGAGGATATGATTGGCATTGTCTCTTTTTCTGATATGGTAATAGGTGTGAGGCTACACTCCCTGATATTTGGTGCCCTGGCAGGCCGGGCCATAGCGGGAATATCCTATGACCCCAAGATAAATGGTTTTTTAAAGGATATAGGTGTCGAGCCTGTGGGAACGATGAAGACTGTCACTGCAGAGCAGATAGTAAGATATGTAGAGTCCATATGGGATGGGAGGGAAAGAATGGGTAGGGAGATAAAGGCGAGAGTGGAGATATTAAAGCAGAAGGCATATGAGAATGGAGAACTGGCTTTATCACTTATTAACGGAGGAAGGTATGGAAAAAGTTGAGATACTAAATATCAGGATAGACAATGTAACCATGGATGAAGCCTACAGAAATATACTGGTTTTTTTGAAAGAGGATAGGCGCCATATAGTATATACCCCCAATGCAGAGATTATTATGGCGGCACAGAGGGATAGGAGCCTTGTTGATGTTTTAAACTTTTCAGACCTGAATGTGCCTGACGGCATAGGCGTGGTGATGGCATCGAGGCTGTATGGCTGCAGGATAAAAGAGAGGGTGGCAGGCTTTGACCTCATGAATTACATACTTAAAAATGCACCGGCTGAAGGCTACAGTGTGTACTTCTTGGGCGGCAAACCGGGTGTAGCGGAAAAGGCTGCAAAAAAAGCAGTGTCCATGTATGGGGAGATAAATATCGCAGGTTTCCATGATGGTTACTTTGACAGGATGGAGGAAAAAAGAGTAATAGAAGAAATAAACAGCAGGGGTGTGGACTTTCTTTTTGTGGGGTTGGGCGCACCAAAACAGGAAAGGTGGATATATGAGCATCCAGAGATAAAGGCCAAGGTGATAATGGGTGTTGGGGGCAGTTTTGATGTCCTGGCCGGTGTGGTAAAGAGGGCACCGGAGATTTACCAAAAATTTGGGCTGGAGTGGCTCTACAGGCTTATCCAGGAACCGTGGAGGTACAGGAGGATGATGAGCCTGCCTCTTTTTGTGCTCACGGTAATTAAGGATAGGATTGGAGGGGTGCTATGGTCAGGAAAGAAATAGTTGATTTTACCGGTATAACGGTTGGGGTGGTGCTTATGACTGTCTCACTGAATATGTTCCTGACCCCAAATGACATTGCCCCGGGCGGGATAAGCGGCCTGGCCATAATCGTTCATAGCTTTACCGGATGGCCTGTAGGTATGCTGACTTTAGCGTTTAACATACCTCTGTTCATAATCTCCATACTGCTCCTTGGAGCAAAATTTGGAATAAAGACATTTTATGCCACATTTCTTCTGGGAGCTACCATTGACCTTATGTCTTTTCTGCCCGTACTCACCCACGACTACCTTCTGGCTGGTGTATATGGGGGAATACTCATGGGTATAGGACTTGGGATGGTATTTAAATATAATGCCACCACAGGAGGGACAGACCTGGCCGCAGCTATACTTAAGAGATTTTTCCCTCAGGTGTCTATCGGTATGCTGCTTCTTATAATAGACGCAGTAATTATTGGCCTGGCCGGTTTTGTGTTCTCAGCAGAACATGCCCTCTATGCACTCATTGCTGATGCCATAGCCATAAGGGTCATAGACATAATACAGGAAGGAGCCAATGATAACAGGGCGGCCTATGTGATATCAGATTTAAGTGATGATATAGAAGCCGAAATTCTCACAAAACTGGGGAGAGGGGTCACATCCTTTCCAGGCCGTGGCGGGTATACGGGCAAGGAGAGAAAGGTGCTCTTTTGTGTAATATCCAAAAATGAAATAACACAGTTTAAGGAAATTGTGAAGGGTGTAGACCCCGATGCTTTTGTGGTGATATTCCAGGCCCATGAAATAATGGGAGAAGGATTTGAGGAAATTTAAATTTAAGGTATAATAGATGTGGAGATATAGCCTGAGCAAACGGAAGGAGGATATACTTGGACACAAAAGAACTACAAAAGATAGCCAACCAAATAAGAATAGACATAATAGAAATGACATATGAAGCCCAGTCAGGGCACCCTGGCGGCTCCCTGTCAGCAGCAGACATACTAACAGTACTCTACTTCCACGAAATGAGGGTAGACCCCAACAACCCCAGATGGGAAGACAGGGACAGGCTCGTAATGTCCAAAGGGCACGCCACACCAGTCTGGTATGCAGCCTTAGCTGAAAAAGGCTTCATCCCAAGAGAAGAAATAAAGACATTCAGGAAAATAAACTCCAGACTCCAGGGACACCCCAACATGAACGACACACCCGGAGTAGACATGACCACAGGCTCATTGGGGCAGGGCCTCTCTGCAGCCAACGGCATGGCCATAGCAGGCAAACTCGACAACAAAGACTACAGGGTATACGTCATATTAGGAGACGGAGAATGCCAGGAAGGACAAATATGGGAAGCAGCCATGACAGCAGCCCACTATAAACTGGACAACCTCACAGCCATATTAGACCACAACGGCCTTCAGATAGACGGTCCCAACAAAGACATAATGAACATAGAACCCATAGAAGACAAATGGAAAGCATTTGGATGGCACACCATAAGAATAGACGGCCATAACATAGGACAAATAATAAATGCCATAGAAGAAGCTAAAACAACAAAAGGCAAACCCACAATAATAATAGCAGACACCATAAAAGGCAAAGGAGTATCATTCATGGAAAACCAGGTAGGCTGGCACGGCACAGCCCCTAACAAAGAACAAATGGAAAAAGCAATAACAGAGCTAAAAGAAAGAGGTGAAAGGATTGGATAAAATAGCTACAAGAGACGCCTACGGGAAAACCCTCTTAGAACTAGGCTCACAAAACAATAACATAGTAGTATTAGACGCCGACCTATCCAAATCCACCAAGACCAACGAATTTGCCAAGGCATACCCCGAAAGATTCTTTGATATGGGCATATCAGAACAGGACATGATAGGCACAGCAGCAGGCCTGGCCACCTGCGGCAAAATACCCTTTGCCAGCAGCTTTGCAGTCTTCGCCACAGGCAGAGCCTATGACCAAATAAGAGACTCCATATGCTACCCCAACCTCAACGTAAAAATAGCAGCCACCCATGCCGGGCTAACAGTAGGAGAAGACGGAGCCACCCACCAGGCCTTAGAGGACATATCCCTCATGAGAAGCCTACCCAACATGACAGTAATAACACCAGCCGACGGCACATCCGCAAAGGCCCTCATAAAACTCGCAGCAGAACACAAAGGCCCCGTATATATAAGACTGGGCAGACCATCAGTACCCGTAATATATCAAGACACACAACAATTCCAAATAGGCAAAGGAATAAAACTCAAAGAAGGAAAACACATAAGCATAATAGCCGCAGGCATAATGGTATCAAAAGCCCTGGAAGCGGCCGATGCGCTACAAAAAGAAGGCATAACAGCCGAAGTCATAGACATACACACCATAAAACCCATAGACAAAGATCTTATAATAGACACAGCCAGGAAGACAGGCAGGGTAATCACATGCGAAGAGCACAACATATATGGAGGACTGGGCTCAGCGGTATGTGAGGTCCTATCAGAAAACTACCCGGTAAGGGTAAAGAGGATAGGAGTAAAAGACACATTTGGAGAATCAGGCACACCCGACGAGCTCCTGAAGAAATATGGCCTTACATCAGAGGATATAGTAATGGCAGCGAGGGAGCTGCTGTAGCATAAATCCCCATTTGAGCAACTGCTTAAATGGGGATTTATTTTGCATGTGTTATATTAAGTGGTATGATTGGAATTAAGAAAGGAAGGATAAAAATGGGAAATCCCGAAAGGCATGTAGAAAATCTTAAAAAAGCCATAGAGATGGAGAAAAAGAACCTGGAGCTTTACAAGGAGTATGCCAAAGATGCCCCAGTAGAGGGGTGCGAGATAATGTATCATGACATCATCGTGGAAAGGGAGAAAGAGATTGAGAGGATGACAAAAGCAAAAGAGTATTGGGAAGCTGAAATTGTCAAGAAATAGTTTATTTGCTGCCTTAATGGCAGCTTTTTTATATGGCAACATATCCCGAGAAAAATTTTTATGAGGTTTAAAAAATTTTTCATCTTATAACAATTAATGTGATATAATTATATATGACCATATCTGTGGAATAAATGATTATAAATTTTATATAATTATATTATAATTAAAAGGACGTGTTGCCGTTGGATGTCAGCATAATGAAGAACCGATCCTTTGACCTGCTATGGTGTGCCAGGACCATATCTCTACTTGGAGATGCCCTTTTTGAAATTGGACTTACGCTATTCATCTATGACCGTACGGGGTCCACTATTGCAATGGGTATGAACCTCATAATGTTCTTCCTGCCCTCTGTTATGTTTGGTTTTTTTGGCGGGATACTGGCAGACAGGTACAACAGGAAACTGATCATGGTGCTCAGTGACATGGCTCGTGGCATTATACTTTTAATCCTTCCGGTATTTATAAATAATGACAGGTGGTCGCTGGCCTCAGTTTATGTTATAACATTCATACTTTCTACAGTAAGCCAGTTTTATGGTCCTGCTTCAAGTTCAATCCTCCCGCAGATAGTGGGGAATGATTCACTGGTACTGGCGAACTCTACATTGACTACCACCATTCAGGTCATAAACATAGTTGGTCCTTCATTAGCTGGAGTTGTTGTCAAGCTATATGGCACTACTGCGACGATCTATGCTGATTCTTTTTCTTTTTTCATTGGAGCCCTGCTTACATATCTTATTCGTATTGAAGGAAAGGTTGGAAAAGCTGAAGAGATAAAGGGGATTAAGAGTCTTTATACTGACCTTGCCATAGGGGTTAAATACGTGTTGGGGAGAAAAGACTTGAAGCTCGTATTAACCTTGATGTTTATCTTAAATGCTCTTTTAGGTCCCCTGAATGTCATACTGCCCGTTTATGCAAGAAATGCATTAAGGATGGCTGTAGAGGGGTACAGCATGATGCTCTCCAGTTACGCTGTCGGTTCTTTGATGGGCGCTGCTGCTGTCAATTTTGTTGTGAATTACCTGGGCTTTAGTATGTTAATTGGGGTTGGGATTATCTCTATAGGTGCTGGCCTGGCCACAACAGGTGTCTTTGAAAACCTGTACTACGCAGTATTTGCTATGGCTGTTGTGGGGATAGGCACTGGAATAATTAACGTTTTAGTGACAGTCCTTATACAAAAGACCACACCAGCGGATTTTTTGGGCAGGGTATCGGGCACACTGGCAGTAATAGGCGTGGCGACCGTGCCGTTAAGCATTGCTGTGGCCAGTGTGCTTTTAAACTATATAGACGCTGATGTGTACTTTGTATGCAGCGGATTGGTGGCTGTACTGTTTTCAGTATGGTATTTCATACACGGCCGTTCATGTGTCTCATATGAAGAAAAAGCACAGTATAGAAAAACCCAGAAGGATTAATCTCCTTCTATGATTTTAAGCAGGTTGTTTATCATTGAGGCTGCTTCTGCTCTTGTCGCATAACTATACGGTTTAAAGTTGCCGTCTGAATAGCCTTTAATAAGTCCAGCCTTATAGGCTGCATTTATGTATCCCTCTGCCCATGACCCGCCTGTATCATTGAATGTGTTGCCGCTTTCTGGATTTAAATTAATCGATTTAGCCAGAATTGCGGCCATTTCTTCTCTTGTAATCTTGCTGTCGGGCCTAAAGCTTCTGTCAGGATAGCCTGTTATGATGCCTCTGCTCTGAAGTGCACCGATATATCCCCTTGCCCAGTGGGATGATGTGTCTCTGAAAGACGTATCCTGATTATTGAGATTTAAGGCAGTACTCAGCATTTTTGAAAACTCGGCCCTGGTCACGGTATAGTTCGGATGAAAACCCCCATCCTCATATCCATTAATAATATCTTTCGATTTGAGACTGATGATTTCATCCTCAGCCCAGTGTCCTATGACATCATTAAATGCTATATAATTGTATGTTTCATCTCCCATGAGCACGTCCCAGAATTTGCTGTCCTCATCGCCCAATTTCCATATCCCTACGCCGGCTAGGCCGTATTTTTTAACCAGGTCTATCTTGTGACCTATGCTGTGCTCATCTTCCAGCCAGACTGTATGTTTGTACCCATCCTTGTAGTATTCTATGTTAACCTCTTTTGCCCTGCTGTCAAATTTGACCTTAGCCCCGGGCAGGTTTGTAAGTCTGTCGGCATCTTTTTGGTTGATGACACTGGTTCCTACCTCAGACCAGTCATAACCGTATGCGGCCAGGCCAAGTAAAATTTTGTCCGGGTCAATGTTGTCCACTGCATACTCTACCACCTCTTCTACCCAACCGATGGATGCTATGGGGCCGGGGAGGCCTCCGGGCCAGTGCTCGTCATACGCCATTATCATGACATAATCCACGGTTTTACCGATTTTGCTGTAATCAAAACCTCCAGACCACCCGTCCGTATTGTCAAATGTCTTGGCAGGGATTGCTGCTGTAAGGATATATTTACCATCAAACCTGTCTTTTAGCTCTTCTAAGAAATCGTTGTATTCATCCCGCAGGCTGTAGGGAATACCCTCAATATCTATATTTACACCCTCAAAACCCAATTTCATCTTCTCCATAATCGCATCGATGAGTTTTTTGCGGTTTTCGGGTAATGCGAGCACCTCTTCAGCCAGTTTAGAACTAAAACCATGGCTGTAGTTGTGTATCACCATAAGAGGCTTCGCCCCGCTATTTTGGGAAACCTTTATTATCTCTGCATGGTCTTCTCCGGCCAGGCCGTCTTTTGATATGAGATAGGAAAAAGAGGAGACCATGTCAAACCTGCCCCTGTTAGAGTTTATAGACTGTATTGATGCATAGTCCTCTGGATAATCCTTGGTTGCATAACCCATCACAATCATCCTGTCAATGCCTTTTACTGCGGCTGTATGTATTGACATTGAAAAAATCAAAGACATGATGAGCACAGCGTAAACTGTTCTGATGTAGTATCTCAAGTGAATCCCCCCATGGAAATTCTAAAACCATTTTATATAACTTAGAAGCACATCACAAGTATATATGATTTCCATAAGAGTAATATATTAGATGCGGTTAATGAGCAGGCACTGTATCATTATTCTCACATGATTATCACATGGCGGCACAGGTGAAAGTTTATAACTCATTTCTACCAGGGGATAAACTGCGGATTCAAAGATGTATTTAAAAATACAGGAGTATGCTATAAAATGACAGGTCTAATCATGTACCCTAACCTCATAAAATAATATACGGGAGGTGCTTTTTCATGGATGATAAAAAAGTAAATGGAGAGCATGACATATCACTGGAAGGAAGAAAAAAGGTGACTGTTACTGGAGTTGAGGACGTTCAGGGCTTCAGTGATGATAATATAACCCTTTCGACTACCCTTGGTACGCTGTTAATTAAAGGTAAAAATATGCATATCACCAGATACAGTTTAGAGGACGGAAAATTAATGATTGACGGTGAGATAGACAGCATAGCTTATACACAGAGCCAGAGACCAAAAGAAAAAGAAGGCGGAATGATAAAGCGGATATTTAAATAAGCTACAAATCAAGTAGCCTATTTTTGTGTATAGGGGTGTGCATATGGACATAAATGCAGAGGTCTATGCATTTCTTACTATGGTGTATTGTGGGATAGTTATGGGTATTTTATTTAGTGTATACTGTGAGAAAAGGCGACTGTTCAAAAGAGGGCCAATTATGGGTCCTATTGAAGACATATTGTTTTGGATAGTACAGGCAGGTGTTCTTTTTTTATTTTTGTACTGGAGCAACTACGGTGAAATCCGGATGTTTTCAATGCTTGGAGCTGCAGTTGGCTTTACTGTATATTATCATACATTGAGATGGTTAGTGGTAAGAATACTTGACTTTGCATTTACGACAATAATCAAAGCCTTCAGTTTTATCTCGGCAACGTTGAGAAGAGTACGGCATACAATAAAAGGGGCGGCGAAAAAGATTACTTCTATAAAATTTTTTTGTAAAAATAAAAGGAATTGATTAACATTTGTCGAATATATATTACCGAGGAGATGTCCACATGGAAAAGTTATTTAAAATAATACTTTTTTCAGCATTTATTCTCTATACATCAATAACAGTAATAAACCAGCAAATGACCATAAGACAGTTGGAATTAAGAAAAGCAGAGCTGAATACTCAGATAGTAGAGGCAAAAAATGAAAACAAGAGATTACAGCAAGAATTAAAAGAAGCCTCGTCAGATTCCTATGTCGAAAAGGTCGCAAGAGAAAAGCTCAATCTTGTAAAGGATGGGGACATCATCTATGTTGATGTGGGTGGGGCCAGTGACCCATTAAAGGGGGCTGGGCAATAGGGATATATTGTATTTTCTCTTTTTTTATAGTATAGTATAATCATAGTGAAAATTAAAAGGAGGAATTGTAACATTTATGCCAATTGAAGTTGGAGCCGTTCTTGAAGGCACGGTGAAAAACATTACAAACTTTGGTGCCTTTGTCCAGCTCCCTGATGGGAAAACAGGATTGGTCCATATTTCGGAGGTGGCGGACATCTATGTAAAGGATATTCGGGATCACCTGAAGGAAAATGACAAGGTAAGGGTAAAGGTGCTCTCGGTAGACGATGGAGGAAAGATAAGCCTCTCCATTAAAAGAGCTGTTGAAAAAAAGAAGAGTGGGCCAATGGAGTATGACAGAGGGAGAAAACAGGAAAACTTTCAGTCTTTTGAGGATAGGCTGGCAAAGTTTCTAAAAGACAGTGAGGAAAAGCAGCAGCAACTTAAAAAGCACCATGAATCACGAGGTGGCAGGGGGAATACAAGGGTAAAGAGTTTTGAATACTAAATACCAAAATACAGGGCATCTCACCTAATGTGAGATGCCTTTTCAATGAGGTGGGGTATGTTAAAGGCAGCAGTAGATATAGGGACCAACTCTATAAGACTCCTTATAATGGACACCCTTTTAAAGAAGAGGATTCTAAAAAGGGTCTCCATAACCAGGCTGGGGCAGGGAGTAGACAGTGGCTTTTTAAGAGAGGAAGCAATGAAAAGGACACTAAATGTCATAAAGGGGTATGTCAGCGAAGCCAGAAACTACGGATGCAGTGTAATGGCATATGCTACCAGTGCTGTCAGGAGTGCCCAAAATAAGGATGAATTTTTGCGTATGGTAAAAGACGAGACAAGCATATGGGTGGATGTTATAGATGGCGAAACAGAGGCCGAGATTGGCTTTATAGGGGCATCGGCCCTGTTTCCAGATGACGAACTGAAGCTTGTAATAGATATAGGCGGGGGCAGCACGGAGTTTATCAAAGGCAGGAATAATATTCTGAATAAGTTCAGTCTGGATATGGGCTCTGTCAGATTTACCGAGAGGTTTATTGTAGTTGACAATATATGCGGACTATATAAAAAGGTGGAAGATCTTTTAAGACCTCACCTGGATGATATTAAAGGTGCAGAAAGAATAATAGGCATAGGAGGTACTATCACAAACCTAGCTGCAGTCAGCATGGAACTGGATGAATATGACGAGTCCAGGGTACAGGGATATTATTTAAGAGTAGAAAAGATAAAAGAGATAAGGCAAAAGCTTTGCGAGATATCCCCGGATGAGATGAGGAATGTCAAGGGCCTTCAGAAAGGAAGGGAGGACATAATACTGGCTGGTACCGCCATCCTTGAGAAGTGCCTGGATTTGCTGGAATCAGACGGCATATATGTAAGCGACTGGGACAACCTTGAGGGATACATTCTGAGCAAGGAGAAATAATTGTATTTTAGGCGGGCTTTTAGGGTATATAAGAAAATTCGGCAGGGAAAATCCACGGAAGACGGCCTGGCCTACGATAAGCTTTCGCTAATTCCTTTTTCCCTGCACATAGCAATTAATAAATTAAGACCACATTGTTAACATTGAAGAAATGCCTTCAGGTAATTATGCGGTTTCCTTAAATATCTATATTTTTAGTTAGCTTATTCAGTAAATTTATTGTTTATTTGTTTCATGAATATGGGGGTTTTATCCAAATATTCTTCTATATCTCTCATATATAATAATTGCTAATACTAAGGCAATAAGTGCGACAATTAAGTCAAAAACCATAATCATCTGTAATCCATAGATCATTATTTTACCTGTTATTATTGGGATACTAAATGTTGCTAAACCAGATGAGGAATAATAAAAACCCGTACATTTTCCCTTGCTTTGCGGAAAAAATTGTGTCATGATAGTCAGTACAAGCTGCATGACTCCACCTTCACAAGCAATGCCAATGAGCATTGCAAAGATTCCACACATTAATGGAGTTTTAAAAAGCAGCAAGAGCATTACTGCTGCTACAGATACTAATGAATAAATAAGCACTATGTTTGAATCGTTCTTTACATGATCTTCGAGTTTATATGTCAATGGAACGCATAAAATCGCACCTGCTCCATACAAACTCATTATGATTCTTGAACCTGATACACTAACTCCTGCTATTTCTGATGCATAATTAGCTAACCAATTTACTACCACATATGAGGTTGCTTGACAGAAAAAAGAATATAGTACACACACAACAGCATCAAACCATCTGACTTTTTCATTTTTTTCATAGCCTATAACTTGTTCATCAGTACTATTTTTTATATTTTTCACATATTTTGGGAATTTTCTTGTCGCTATGAAGACCGCATTTGCTCCGATAAATATCGCTGGAATAATAAAGGAATATCCTAACCATAACTCTCTAGAAACTAGAAATGCCAACAATAATGGATAAAGGAATTGTCCCCAAGATACAGCAAATCCAACAAGTATAGATGCAACACCGGACCTCTCTGGGAAAGCTTCAATCAAAGCTGGATAAGTTCCAGTGTCTAAAAAGGCATTTGCTATTCCACCTAAAAATGCAAATATAAAACCTATTTGGGGCGTAGGGCTGTATAAAATTCCTAAGAAGAACAAAATATATGTTACAATACCTAATAGAATAAAAGGTTTACGTCCAAAACGATCTGACAAAGCTCCAGAGAATACCATGGAAAATATCCTGCCTAATCCTAAAGCTGATATGACCCACAAAACTACCCCTGTTTTGACACCCCACTTTTCCGATAAGAATTCTGTATTTTGAGCTAAAATTATTGTTCCAGCACCATGAATTATATAGTTAATATATAGCCCTATTCCGGTAGAAAGATACTTATTTTTCATGAGTACTCCTTTCTTACTACATACGATGTTTATAATATTTTACTTTTAATAATATAAAAAGATTGTTTCATATATATAAAGTATATATATGAAAAGTATGTAACAATCTTTTCGCCATCATTAGAGTTTAACTAGGAGATGTGCAGCAGATTCAATATATTTCTTGCATCTTTTACACTTATCTGACCTGGAGCTGAAACATGTTTTGCTGCTGCAAATGTCATGCACGAGCCAAATAACTCTCCTGATAATCTAGTTATTACTCCAAGTGATCCCATAGACATTGTAATACATGGGCGATCGCCCTTTTCTTTTTTCATTTCTAATGTGGCAGAAAGGAGTGTAAGTACATCTTCTTCAGATTTTGGCATCACCGCTATTTTGGTTATGTCTGCGCCTAGTTCCTGCATTTTAACTAATCGATTTACCAATTCTTCTTTAGATGGAGTTTTACAAAAATCATGATTAGACATTATTACTTTAACATTATTTTCTTTTGCGAATGCGATGAATTTCTTTACTTCTTCTTCTGTGCTAAATAATTCAACATCTATCAAATCAATACATCTACTTTCAACAGCAGCACGATTGAGTGCAAAATACTTTTCTTCTGACATCTCATGAACTCCGCCTTCTTTATGTGTTCTGAAGGTAAATAAAAGTGGTTTATTGTATGATTCTCGTATTTTCTTAAGCAATGATTGTACTTTAGCAAAATCTTCTACGTCTTCATAAAAGTCTGCTCTAAATTCTGCTAGGTCAAAATCAACAGAATTTAAATAGGCAACTTCATCTAAAATTTCAGCTTCTGTTTTTCCTACTAAAGGAACGCATATTTTTGGTGCTCCTTCATTAAAAGTAATATCTTTTACTTTAACTGTTTTCATTATCTTGTTGCCTCCTTTACAATTTGTTTATGTCTGATTGCTATAATGATTCCGCAAACAAATCCAATCACAGCAATAACTGCATCAAATCCCATTATACTTGCTATACTTGTGGTTGACATTATTCCAGTTATAACTGGTATTGTAAATGATGCAATACTTCCAGATGTATAGAATATTCCTGTAACTGTTCCTTTTCCATAGGGGTAAATTTCACTCATTAATGTCAACCCTAATTGCATTACTCCACCTGCTGCTGAGAATCCAATTGCAAATGCACCAATGCTGGTTACGGTTGGCGATGGGAACAAATAAACAGCACCAAGTGTGATCATTGAGATAAATGTATAAACAACTATTAAAGCACGAGGTTTAACACCTTTTTGTTGTAAAAATGATGATATAAATACACAAGCTAAAGAACCTACTGAATAGTAACTCATAAGTGAACGTGAAGCTAATTCACCCATTTGTACTACTGATAAACCATACTTTGTTAACCACTGACTTACCAAATAAAATGTTGCTTGTGAGATGTATCCATAGACTACAAAGACAATCCCATCAATATACCATTTTGGTTGTTTTTTAAATTCTATTACTGAGGCTTCTAAACCTTCTTTAGCTGCTTCTTCTGCAGTGTGAGGAGGAAATGGAACCTTTGCTATGAAAATTCCATTTATAACTAAAATTACAATACATAATATGAAGGAATATCCATACCACATGTTGTTGCTTACGATAAATGCTACTATTAATGGCAGTAAGAATTGTCCACCAGATATAAAGGCTTTAATCAATACGTTCATTGTACCCTTTGCTTTAGGATATGATTCCATCAAAGCTGGGTAAGTACCTGCATCTAAGAATGAGTTTGCAATTCCTGCTAAAATACCAAAGACAAATGCTATTTGTATATTTGGGCTTAGCAATATACCTACGAAATACGCCAAATATGTGATCATTCCCAAAATAACAAATGGTTTACGCCCAAATTTATCAGATAACTTCCCTGATACTAGCAAAACAATTAATCGTCCAATACCAAGGGCTGATATAACCCACGCAACTCCTGCACTATTTGTACTCCACTTAGTTGCTAATGCATCCATATTTTGTGAAAGTATAATAACTCCCATACCATGTACAAAATAATTTATATACAGGCTTAATACTGTTGGAAAATATTTATTTTTCATGTCTGAAAACCTCCGATTTATTTAAAATAAAATTCTAAATTGCAATATTAAATGCAGCACACATTGCAAAATCATCATGATTAAGATTTTAAAGAATAAAGCATCTTTAAGTCATTCTTGGCTACTTTATTGAGCAAATGTGCGGTTTAACTTTTTTTGCAGTATAGTGCTGAGTTTTATCTTCTTTTAGGGGAGCAGCAATTTGACTTCGTTCAAAGACGCTTAGGTGCTTAAAAAAACGTGTTATTGTGGTGAAATTGGATTGAACAGCCATAGTAGAGACCCCCTGTATGTTTAGATTAGACACCTTAATCATACATGATTTCTCACTATGGTTGTTCATTTTTTTACTGCATTTTGTTGTTGCAATTAATTTTACAACGAACCTTTAAAATAAAATATCCTTTATATAATCTGTTGGCATATCTTTACCAGTCCACAGTTTAAATGCTGCAGCACCTTGATATAACATCATGCCAAGACCATTCATTGTTATACAGCCTGCATCTTTCGCTATAGATAATAATTTTGTTTCTCTTGGAGAATAAACGCAGTCATGCACAATTAAACCTGGATGAAGCATAGTTGGATCTGTAATTAAAGATTGACCTTCAAGAGGCTTCATTCCAACACAAGTTGCATTTATTAATATATCGCTGGATGCAATTTCTGCTCTTAATTTATCTTGATCCTCTAACATATATAATGTTGCTTTGCAATTTGTCTGTTCATTTACTTTTTTTACTGTTTGTTTTGCTTCTTCAATAAATGAATCGTTGCGGTTAAAAATTGATAATTCTTTCGCACCATCTAAAGCAGCCTGAACAATAATGGCAGTTCCGGCACCGCCTGTTCCCATAATAGTGAATTTTTTCCCCTTAACATCCACACCTTTGTCAGCTAATGCTCTCATGCAACCTATGCCATCTGTAATATAGCCTGTAAGTACTCCATTGTCATTAACAACAGTGTTAACTGAACCAGTCAAGGCAGAAGCATCAGATAATTTATCTAAATATTGAACTATTTTTCTTTTATTTGGCATTGTAACGTTGAATCCTCTTACTTTCATTGCTCTCATGCCTTTAACTGTATCTTCCAAAGTATCATTATCTACTTCAAATGCTACATATACGTAATCTAACCCTAATTTTTTAAATGCTTCATTATGCATTGTAGGAGACATACTATGTCTAATAGGATATCCTATTAATCCAATCAATTCTGTATGCCCTGTAACTCTTTCTGTAACTGCTATTTTACCCATTTTTTACCCTCCAATTTTAATATAATCTAGATTAACATTTTATTATCAAAGATAATATAATATTTAACAATTCATTAGTCAAATAGATAAATTTTGAACTAACTATAGATGTTATCTATATATAAATATAATCTTATGATAGAATATTTGTGGTGGCCTAAAAAAATAGAATGTGGCACATATTATGTTAAGATAAATGGTAATAAACGTTAAAATAGCGTTGTTGCCCTTGATAAAGTAGAACCAAATAGTAATTTAGAAGCACAAAGATCGAAGTAAGCAGATATAAAGCTAACTTTAATAAGTCATTAACATATCAATTCTATTATCTGGCTTAAAGAAATTTGTCAATGGTTTGCAAGACGAGGCGGATCTTTTGAAAATATATGCAAAACCTCAATGTTAATAAAGTTTTTTGGGGGTTTAAAATAACCTAAAATATTTCAAAAATAAAGGGAAGGCAAGTTAAAATACGATAAAAGTTAATAAAACACGGATATACATCAAAATTAATATAAAAACTTTTGACAATAATATGTCCATAAAAAGGAGGTAAAAACATGAAATTAAATCAATTGTATTATTTTAAAAAACTAGCGGAGACACAAAATTTCACTAAAGCAGCTAAAGCGTTGTATATTACCCAGCCGTCTCTTTCATATTCTATTAAATGCTTGGAAGAAGAATTAAATACTCCTTTGTTTGAAAAAAAGGGACGTAATATTGTTTTAACAAAATATGGTAAGATTTTCTTAGAATATGTGAACAAGAGCTTATCTGAAATTGAAAGAGGGACGCAGTTGGTACAAAATTACGGCAGCCCATCACACGGCCATATTGATCTTGCTTTTATTTACAATATGGGGCATCAGTTTGTTCCTAAGCTTGTAAGCTCTTTTTCGGGCATCGAGGAAAACAAAAACATTACATTTAGTTTGGTACAAGGTACAAGCAAAGAAGTGTTGAAAATGCTAAAAGATGGAAAATGTGATATAGCTTTTTCTTCATATCTTGAAAATGAAGGAGATCTAGTTTTTAAAAGCATTACCAAGGAAGAACTTGTACTAATTACAGCTAAAGACCATCCTCTTGCTAAATATGATGAAATAAATTTAATAGAAGCGAAGGATTACCCCTTTATAGTATATGGAGAAAGAAGTGGATTGTACAAGTATATTCAAGACATATTTAAAAAAAGCGGTTTTGAACCTATTGTAAAGTGCAGCATTGAAGAAGATCACACAATTTGTGGATTTGTAGAGAGTAATTATGGAATTGCAGTTATACCTAAAATTTACACATTATCAAGTTTTAACCTTGCAGTTATACCAATTAAAAATCCCAAAATAGAGAGAAAAATATACTTAGTTTATAAAAAAAATCGAAAGCTTGCGCCTGCACCGCAGAAGTTTTTGGATTTCATATTTGAAAGGTATCATATTGACAAAGAAGATGAACATATTGAAAACATATAAAAAAAGAGCAGATTTAATTTTCTGCTCTCTCTTCTATTACAATATTTATCTATTAGTAAATGCACCCATAACTTCCAAAATTTTAACAACATTTCTTCCTTCTTCAACACCATTTATTATTTTTCTTACTCTTTTGCTGTCACCAATGTTATACAATTTAATTCCTTTTTCCTGAACATAATTCTCTAAGTTTTTATAGTCACTGACTTCTGATCTCATTCCAAGACATACAAAGCCATAGTCAAATTTTAAATCTTCTATGCTGCCATCAGGATTTTTAACAGTAAAAGAATCTGCATTTACACGTTGAAGTGCTGTATTTGTTAATACTTTAATATTATGCTTTTTAATAATATCAAACATAGAAATTTTTGTTATATAATCTAAGTCTTTTGCTAACTGCGGCATCATTTCTACAATTGTTACATCAGCTTCATGTTCAGCAAAGAATTCAGCAACATCTAAGCCGACTGCTCCTCCGCCTACAACTACAATTTTTCTGCCTTTGCTGTTTTCAAAAGACTTCACATTATTTAAGAAACCAAATATAGATTTAATTTTAGACCCTTCCTGGTCAACAAAATCACATAAACCTGGAATTGGAGGTAATAATGGCTTTGAACCTGTAGCATTTACAACTAAGTCTGGATTTAATTTATCCAATAATTCTCTTGTAGCTTTTGTATTTAGTTTCAATGTTAAATTGGGTAGTTTTGCCATTCTATTTTCTAAATATGTTACAAAGTCATGTATTCTTTTCTTAGATGGTATTAAACCTATCATCCAACATAAACCGCCGACTCTGTCTTTCTCTTCTAATAGTGTAACATTACAGCCAACTTCTGCTGCTGTGCATGCAGCTTCCATACCCGCTGAACCTGCACCTATAACAACCACATTAACATTCTTTTTAACATGATTTTTCTTATATGCGTCTTCAAAAATTACATCAGGATTTATGGTGCAGCGAACTGGCTGTGATCTTCCTATGCGGTGGTCAGCACAACCTATATTGCAGGAAATACATTTTCTTAAATATTTTTCTTCACCTCTGGCTATTTTATTAACCCAATTTGGCTCACTTATAAGCCCTCTTCCTATAGCAATTAAATCAGCATCTCCTCTTGCAATTATTTCTTCTGCAATTTGAGGATTTCTAATATTACCTGATACTACCACAGGTTTGTTAAACTTTTCTTTAAATGCTTTCCCTAAATAACTTCTCCAGCCATCAGCTAAGTCCATTTTATCTATTTGATATTGTATAGAATCATTTTCTGCAGCTGATACGTTAATTATGTCTATTTTTTCTACCAGATACTTCATTATTTCTAATGTATCTTCTAAAGTATTTCCACCCTCTAAAAAGTCATCTGCACTTATTCTAAATGAAATTGGGAATTTCGGTCCAACTGCGGCTCTTACACTGTCTAATACAAGGCTGGCAAATCTTGCCCTGTTTTCAATGCTTCCGCCAAATTCATCTGTTCTTTTATTATATAAAGGGGACATGAACTGGCATATTAAATAGGAATGTCCTCCGTGGATCTCTACAGAATCGAATCCTGCAAGCTGTGCTCTTGCGGCAGCTTCTCCATATTTTTTCGCTATTTCGTAAATTTCTTCAACTTTTAACTCTCTTGGAATGCTGCCGTTTGTCTTAGACGGAATATTTGAAGCTGAAACCGGCTGCTTTCCTCCAAGTCTTGCAACATAAGCTGAAGCTCCGGCATGATTCAACTGAATAGATGCTTTAGCGTCATATGCATGGATTCTTTCTACTAATTCATAAAGACCAGGTACAAATTGATTGTCATCAATTCTTAATTGTTTCGTTCCATTTGTTCCCATAGGGAAATCAACACAAGCATTTTCTACGATTATTAAAGCTGTTCCTCCTTTTGCTCTTAGCTCATAGTAGTTCATCATTGTTTCAGATACTTCTCCGTTGAAAGTCGCATAGTTTGTTCCCATTGGCGGCATGATTATTCTATTCTTAAGTGTCATGCCTTTTACTTGAAGTGGTGAAAATATATTTGGATATTTCAAAGCAATTCCCCCCCAAAAATTATTTTTGTTAATGAATCGATAAATAAATATCAAACTATAAAAAGTATAAAACGGTTAAATATATAAGTCCAATAGATATTTATCTGGATTATGATAGACTGCATCTATAGATAAAGTACCCTTTTTATAAATATTTGATTTATGTTTGAAATTTAAAAACAATATATTAGAATAACACTAAAATAAAAAGATAGATACAATTAAAAAATGCTAATTAATGTGCAGTGGGTGTTCAATCAGCAGTTTTAAATGAAATTTATGAATTTTATATTTATATATATTTAATAAACCTCATTCCCCATAGTGGCATTTTGTCACTATAGCCTACAAGGTGACATTATCATAAAATAACCACACTAATTTAATATAAGGTATTGACAAAACAGCATACAGGCAATATAATATAATTTGTCAGTTGCCGGAGTGGCGGAACTGGCAGACGCACGGGACTTAAAATCCCGGGGGCCCTCAAAGCCCGTACCGGTTCGATTCCGGTCTCCGGCACCAGGGGCTTAGTTTAATTAAATATCGCGGGGTGGAGCAGCTGGCAGCTCGTCGGGCTCATAACCCGGAGGTCGTAGGTTCAAATCCTACCCCCGCAACCAAATATGGCGGCGTAGCTCAGTTGGCCAGAGCATTCGGTTCATACCCGAAGTGTCAGTGGTTCAAATCCACTCGCCGCTACCATCAAAGAACGGAAATCGTCACCTATCCAGAAATAGAATTCGTATTTTATTTCGTCTGGATGGATGGTGACTTTTTTATATAATTTTTAAGTACAGCTTTTATCCTCTGTGGATTATTTGATGAATTAATTATTTTTCTGTCTTTATTGAATATTTGCGTAGTCATTTTATGTGTAATAAAACTTGTTTTTTTTCTTCTCTATTTCAGAAAGTCTGTAGAGAGTTTTATTTTTGTATTTTCAAGTTTTTTTATCTTATCCTTCATTATTGGCTGGTACATGCCTTCAGCAATAGCATCGACTATATTTTTTATTTGTGCTCCTATTTTATTGTAATTTTTCTTTAATAATGCTATTTCTTCCATTCTTTTTTTGTTAAGTTTTTGCTTTTCTTCATTCAGGAATTTAACTAATATTGGTGCCACTTCTGGATCAAACATCCTTTCATTTAATTCTCCAATAATAAAAATTTCCAATTTATCTTTGTTTATATATCTATTTGTACATTATTTAGTTCTATCTTCTTTATTACATCTATATGTTACGTATTTTCCACGGTTCAAACATCCAACTATTTTACAGCCACATATGCCACAATAAACAAGACTAGACAAAATATAAGTTCTTTTTGCAGAGTTAGCTCTGCGTGTTGTTTTTCTTTCATCCATTTTCTTTTGCATTCCTTCAAACAAATTTTTTTCAATGATTGTAGGAATAGCGTTGCCAATAATAAATACATCCTCTTTATTATTTCTGTGATTTTTCTTTGTAACCTTATTTCCTCATTTAGTATAACAAAACTTATGTTTGGTTATGAGTATTTTACCATGGCTATCAAGGATATTTAAGAATATTCATAATTTTTTGCTGCCATTGTTATTAAGTACAAAAAGTGAAATTGAAGAAGGATTTTGCAGAATTGTGTAGAATATAATTATCTAAATGAAGACTAAAAATATTACTTAAAAAAGTAAATTGTCGTCTATCTTAAATAGTGTGAAAAATGTGAGAGATCGATGACATTATTATATTTTCAGAAATTGTTTAGAATACTGCGTTTTATAGCATTACTAAGCTTTAAATTTGACAGCTATTTTAGAATTTAAATAAAACTTATAGCTTTATAGAAGTATTTGAATGTTTTTTAGCTTACCTATGATGGATTTTTGATTTGCTTTTTTATGTAATTTTGTGTGACTTTTAATATTATATAAATTGTAATATTAGAGGTGGTAAATGTAATGAAGAAAATTAGTATAAATGTAGATACCGTGACTCCACTTTATACGGGTAATGCTTTTGGGAATATGAGCGAAATAGAACCACAGTCTATAATAGGGTCATTAAGGTTTTGGTTTGAAACTTATTTGAAGGCGGCTGACAAGTTAAATAATAATTATGATTATAAGAGTGAGGAATTTAATGCAAAAGAATATAAAAAGAATATTCTACAATTTATAAATGATGGAATGTCTTTAAGAGATGCAGAAATAAAGTCAATGAGTAAGAAGTTATTTTTGCCTTCATTGATTTTTGGATGTAATGGCTTAAAAGGATTGATAGAAATAGATAAAATTAATTTTGATAGTACCAATATTGGTAATACTTTAGACTTACCTTTTGCAATTTATAAAAAGAAAAGTGATCAAAGTTTTATTGAGATAAAAACAAAAGAAGATCACGAAAAAATAAGGAGGAAATTAAGGGAACAAAAATTAAGGGAACAACAGGAAATTAAAAATTATCATTTTTGGTATTTCCCAGATAAATATTTCTTTGGTTCTTTTGATGTCACGTTTAAAATAGGAGATAATGACACAATAGAAAAAATATTTTATCCATTATTAAATTTTGTTGAAAATTATGGTTTTATAGGAGGCAAAAATAATTTAAGTTTTGGACGTGTAAAATTTAGTATTGAAAACAAGGCTCTTAGTAATTATAATGATTTTGATTTTTCTGCTTATACAAACGATACTAACTTATCTAATATTGAAGATGTAGTTGAAGAGGTAAAAAAATTGAGGATTTGTATACTGTTGATAAAATAGGATTGTATAGGGTAACGAATAGTCAACTAAAAAATATAACTGATATAATAAAAGATCTTTTATCTCAAAAGGCACAAGCAAGAACAGATTTTAAGAGCAAATACTCAGATGAACTTTTGCGTCATTATATGTTTGGCAAAGAGAAAGGCCATGTTAATGCTACAAAAATTATACCATGGATAAATAAGACAAATGATGATAATTATGAATATGGTTTTATTTCTATAGTCTTTTTAGATGAAGAAAAAATATCTCAGATAAAAGAGAAGGTGAATCAAAACATATTGGCCCCTTAAGAGAATTGGACTAAAACACACAAAATGATAAAATTTCTCTTAAGGGAGGTCAAAATCAATGGCAGCACATAAAAACTTTACTC